>JABMRP010001197.1 GCA_013202535.1 Planctomycetota bacterium | reverse complement strand
GTTTAACGCCCAGCCGAAGGCGCCGGCTCTTGTAGCCGCCGTGGGCCAGACGGTGGAACGCGGCTTGGCCCACGGTCTCGCCGACCGTAGCTACCATGGAAGCCGGCGCCTTCGGCTGGGCGTTAAACAAGCGAGTGTCCCGCGACAGGAGATTATTATGTCAGCGAACCGCATCACACGCCCCGGTGTTCTCCTGAAAAGTACATGCGCACTCATCCTGCTTGCGGCCATGGCCGGACAACTGGCCAGCGCCGATGACGTCTACCGCGCCAATCCCAAACCGCCGACCGACGGGCGGATCGGCTCCAACTACACGCCGGCCTACGCCGTCAATCAGGTGCAGTTCTGGCACGATTTTCGCCCCGCGGTCGTGGAAAAGGAACTGGCCGCGGCACGCAAATACTTCGGCATCTCGACGTTGCGAGTCTACCTGCACGACATCAACTTCTTCGAGGAGAAGCCGGTCTTCCTGGCCAACCTCGAGACGTTTCTCACCCTTTGTGCCAAGCACGGCATCCAGCCGGGATTCGTTTTCTTCGATGGCTGCCACCGGCACGAAGGGATCTTCTTGGACAAACCGACCGAGCCGGTCTCGGGTTTTCATAACGGCCGTTGGGCACAGTCGCCCCAGGCGCGTGACATCGAGCCCGACAATCTGGAAAAGTTCAAACCCTACGTCCAGGAGATCATTCGCGCCCACCGAACGGACGATCGCGTGCTATTCTGGGAGATTCACAACGAACCGCCGCCGGGCGACGAGTATCGCGACCGGCTCAAACGGGCCGGCTACGCGTGGGCGAAGGAAGTCGAGCCGACGCAGCCGGTGCTGAATTGCGAAAAGGGCCCGAGAGGCTGGGGGGATTGCATGGCCACGGATATTGTGGACGCCCACGTCTACAGCCATGCCCATGGGCCGCTGCGCGATCTGTCGGATATCAACCCCGCCAAGGGAACCGTCTTCACCGAAGCCGGCGCCCGCTGGAAGGCCTCGCGGCGCAACTTCGGTGGGCCCATCGACATGGTTTACTGGCTCGGCGGGCGGCGCAAGGAAGGGAAATCGACGCCCGGCATGTATCTCTGCTGGGAGTTGATGGTCGGCAACTCGAACTGCCGCTGGCACTGGATCGACAAGCCCGGCGCCGCCGAACCGGAGATCCC
Source organism: Planctomycetota bacterium (assembly GCA_013202535.1). Taxonomy (GTDB): domain Bacteria; phylum Planctomycetota; class Planctomycetia; order Pirellulales; family Thermoguttaceae; genus JABMRP01. The sequence goes on along the minus strand of JABMRP010001197.1, from coordinate 7,436 downwards.
CTGGTGCGGCCTGTTATGGCCCGACGCCACGCCGGTCTCGCTGGCGGAAGCCGAAGCCATCCGCCGTTACACCACCGGCAAGTCCGGGGCGCTCTTCTTCGAAGACTTCGAGACCCATAGTGCCGCGGCGTGGAAACCGTACGGCAAGCAGAACCTGCCCGTGCGAAACGCCGTGACGCTGGAACCCGACATGAAAGCGATCGCCGGCGACCAGAAATGGACCGACTACGTTCTGGAAGGCCGCGTCGTCATTAAGCCCGGGGCCGGCGCGGAAACGGGTACCGCCGGACTCCTCTTCCGGGTGACCGACCCGGCCGAAGGTCTCGACGAGATACGCGGCTATGACGTCACGTTCAACCGCAAGACCCTCGTCCTGAGCAAGATCGCCGCCGGCACCCGCCAAGAGCTCGCCACCTACGATCTGACCAAGCTGGCGACCGATACCCGAATCAACGAATGGAGCATGATCCGCATCTCGGCAGCCGGTCCCAGAATCCGCATCTGGTTCAACCGCATGCACCCCACCGTCGACCCGGCTCGCGGTTTGCGGATTGATTACACGGATAAGAAAGAGCCGATTCTGTCCGGAGCGATCGGTGTACGAACGGACGGTATTTCAGCCATGTTCGACAATATCGTGGTGCTGCCGAGCAACGCACTGCGGTCAGGTCATCTCAACTGCCCGCGGCATTCTGGGGGTCCGACTTGACACTGGGAGGATGTCGATTAGATGCTGCCATGCTCCGGCATCCGCGGTGCGGATTCATCTATGCTGAATTGCGGCATCTTGGTATCATTGCTGAGCTATTTGGGCTAACAGCCCGCCCGAAATACCGACTTTCGAGGCTCGACAGAAGGGTTGCTGGCCGCGAAAACCACGCGATTCGCGCCGCTGGCAGTGCTAGCAGACGGAATACTTCATTGGGCCGCTGAGCAAATGTCCCGGGACGACGACAACGACCATCCGCGGCGCAAACGACGGACTCGCGAGCATGTCATTGAGGACCTTAGCGAGAACCATGTGGAACGCAGAGTTCTGCTGGAGGGGCACCTTCTCCGTCGGCCCGAACGCGATTACGCTGTCGATGTCACGATGTTTCATTTTGCGGATAACGGCGAGATAGAAAACGGAGAAGTACGGTTTCAGCTCAAAGCGACGGATCATCTGAAAACGATCGAACAAGGAGCAATCATCTCGTTTCCCGTGAAAACCGGGGATTTGCATTACTGGGCACTTGAGATTTTTCCGTTCATTCTCGTCGTGTTTGATGTCAAGGCGGATAAGGCATATTGGCTGGAAGTGCGGGAATACGTAGCGCTTCATCCAGATATCGTTGACCCCAACCGAGAGACCGCCAATGTTCACATACCCGTGTCGAACGAATTGACGGTTAAGTCAATCGAACACTTCCGCACAAAGTCGCTACAGATCGTTAAGAGACTTCGAGATCAAGGAGGGTTTCCCGATGTCACGCGAAGACCAAGATGAAATCACCTTTGAAGGCTTGAAGCGGTTCTTACGTCGGATTGGATTCGACCAGCCCGCGACGATTGATGGTTCATTAGCATTTCATCATCGCGAATCCGCAACACTTATCATGTTGTCCATTCCGAAAAATGGTCGTTCCGTGCGTGCGGCGGACTTATTGTCGGTCTTGGTGCGTTTGGAGAATCAAGGCCTCGTGGACGATTCCGCTCTGAATAGATTCAAATCGGGCAAACTGCCCATGGCATCCTAGGAACCTTGCGTTGGCCGAAATCACGTACGAGTCATTGTTTGAATACCTTGAGCGAATTGGATTCGAAGATACTTCGCGGTCCGATTTTGAAAGAACATTCGAGCACTCAGAGTTCGGGATACTCCTTGCGTTTTCCATGCTGGATAATGCGGCAGTTGACCGGCCCGTGCGTGATGCCGATATCACATCCGTTGAGTTTCAATTGCAGCAGCACGGATTGCTTTCCGGCAGACTGGCAGACACCGCGCGACGATTAAGCGAAAGCTAGGTGATGGATCGGCTAGCGTAGCCGGGCGGCGTCCATTGTAGAACCCTTGCAGGGTTCGGGGTGATTGCCGGCATCGCACTCCGGTTCAACGCTTGGTTCGGCACTATTTCTGCTTCCTTCGTCGACGCTTGTACTTGGGCTGATCCGAAACAACAAGCCCCTTCTCAGTATACGCCGCGTTGAAATAGAGCGTCTCGTGCAGTGCTGGTGATTCAACTGGCAATGCAAGAATCCCTCGCAGCCATTTGAGGAACTGAGGCAGAGCCAACTCCACGAGGGCCTCAGACGCGGCAACACGTAGGGCATTGGAGATGGAAAAGGGGACATCACTGATATTGGCGCGATTGGTGAGGAAGATCGTTTGCCGTGATCCTGCGAGCCTTTGCGGTCCCATGTGACCAGGGAGGAGGGGTGATAATCAGTGATGTCCCCTTTTCTCGTCCCTCGTCCGCGCAACCATCAAGCATAGCGTCGCCAACACCGGGGTCAAGGGATTTCGCGGGCATTGCCGGGCTCTGATTGGACTCGGGCAGCGGCGTCGATTAACATGGCGTGGGAGGAAAGCGGTTCTTTGCGCCTTGGCGCCTTTGCGTGAGGCTCTTCCGTGGTGGGCCATTCGTTCTCGTCGCCGTGTGCATGGGCGGGTGCCCCCGACGAGCAGAAGAAGGTCTCACGCAAAGGCGCCAAGGCGCAAAGATGTCTGGAGAATACATAACCGTGTACCCGAAGTCGCATATCTCCGTGTGCTCCGCGGCAAAGAATGATTCGTTATGATTTCCGAAACCCGATGAGGTGTTACGGAAGCTGCCGGACGCGTCAACGTAAAGGAGTCTCCATGCCCTACCGATTCATCTTACCCGCTCTTCTCGTTCTTCTCTTGTCGCCGCTCTCCCTTGCCGCAGAGGATCGAGCCCCGAACGTCGTTCTGATCATGGTCGATGATCTGGGCTACAACGATCTGGGCTGCTACGGGCATCCGCGGATCAAGACGCCCGTGCTCGATCGGCTGGCCGACGAAGGCGTTCGGCTGACGAGCTTCTACTGCGGTGCGACCGTGTGTACGCCGTCGCGGATGGCGTTGATGACCGGCGCGTATGCGACCCGGGTGGGGTGGACCCAGGGGGTTGTCGGGTACAAGATGGGTCCGGAGTCGGGGATGAGTCCCAAGGCGCTGACCATCGCCGAGGTGTTCAAGTCCGAGGGCTACGCGACGGCCATCTCCGGCAAGTGGCACCTGGGCGAGAAGCCGCCATGCCGACCGCACGGCCAAGGATTCGATTTCTCGTACTACATCACCAAGAGCAACAATCAGACGAAGAAGCTGTGGCGCGGCGACGAACTGGTGGAAGACCCCTTTGCGAATCCGCTCCTGACCGAGCAGTTCACGCGCGAGGCCATTCGGTTCATTAAGCAGCGGAAGGACAAACCGTTCTTCCTCTACATTCCCTACTCGGCCCCGCATTTTCCGGTGCAGGCGCACCCGGACTGGAAAGGGAAATCCGATTTCGGCGCGTACGGCGACGTGGTGGAAGAGTTGGATTCTTGCATCGGCGAGATACTCGACACGCTCAAAGCCGAGAAGATCGACCAGGACACCATTGTCGTTTTCCTCTCGGATAACGGCCCGGAAACCGGTCAGGCAGCCACGGCCACGCCCTATCGCGGACGGAAATGGAGTGCCCTGGAAGGTGCCAATCGCGTCCCGTGCATTGTGCGATGGCATGGAAACGTCCCCGCCGGGCGGGAGTCCGATGCGTTGATCGCCGCGATCGATTTATTGCCGACTCTGTGCCACGCCTGCGGCATCGACTTGCAGGCGAAGACCACGGGCAGCCCGGTCATCGACGGCGTCAACGTTTGGGATACGCTGCTTGGCCGAAAGGTCGAGCATCCGCGCAACGATCTGCTGTTTTGGCACGGCATGGGCCAGTTCGACGCCATTCGCGTGGGCCAGTGGAAACTGTTCCTGGACCGAAAAGCGGCCACCAGGCCACATAAGCAAAACAGTGCCGAAACAAACCGGCAACTCGCCATTCTCGGACAGGGCAAAGGCCCTCTCCTATTCAATCTGGCCGAGGAACCGAACGAGATGACCGACCTCAGCGCCAAGTATCCGGAGAAGGTGAAAGAGATGCGGGCGTTGGCCGAGAAGCGGCTGGGCGATATTAGGAGCAACGTGGTGCCGATTGTGGAATAGAAGCCAGGCACCCCTGGGCAACGCGCGCAGGAGATATGCGAATGCAACTTGTCAGCAAATCGCTTGCATTGATCGGCTTGGCCGTTTTCGCTTGCGGTAGCGATTCTGCTTCCGCGCAGCAGACGGGCGACGTCTGGACGCAAAGCTACGATGCGGGCTACGTCGACACGGGCGGCGCGTATGCCGGCGGTTCCGAGATCATGCACCTCGTGCCGCATAAGAAACGGCTCTATGCGGCCAATGGCTACTGGGAGGATTCGCGGTGGGTGAATCGTCCCTACGCCGAGAAACAATCGGCCCAGGTGCTTCGGCTCGATTCGGCAGACGGCCGCTGGGAAGTCGACCTGGACATGGGCCGGTCCAATGGCCGTGGCCTTCGCTACATGAAAGGCAACATCCTCAAGTCGGTTACGTTTACCCGCGATGAATTCGGCAAATTGCTGCCGCGGCCGCAAAATCTATTGGTGATGGCTGCCGGCGCCTATACGAGAGAACACGGCGTCGTATCCGCTTGGGTGCGAGACGACGCCGCGAGTACGTGGAATCACGGTATCGTGAAACATGGATCGCGTGCGGGCGGCACGCGATGGGTCCCACGCGATATGGAAATCTATCGGGACAAGGTTACCGGTAGCGAGCGCCTGTTCTTGCTGCTCGGCAACCCGGGTATTATCTCCGGCGCTTACGACGCCTCGCAGCCCACCAAGATACGCTGGAATAAGAATGTCGAGTTTCCCGCAAGCGGCACCTTCAGCACCCGACCGCTGGGCATCGTGGAAGCCAACGGCTCGCTGTTCTTTTCGGTCGGCGGCGTAATCTATCAACGAATCGACGGCCCGAGCCCGACGTACACCGAGGTCTTAAACCTGGGCGACGGCGTCAACACCGACGTGGGCGGCATTCGTGGCCTGACGACCATCGCCAATCCCCATAGTACGGGCCAGTCCATTCTGTTCCTCTGGGCACCGGGCGGCGGATCGATCGGGCAAATCAAGCGACTGGATCCGGACGGCTCTGGTGGTTACACCGCATACGACGAAGCGAATATGTGCGATCTGATGAGCGCGAAGCTTGGTGTCAAGGTCGGATATACACTTGGGGCCCACAGCAATATGTACGCGGTCGCCCATCCCACCACGGGTAAACCCGTGCATATCATCGGCTTTCAAGGAAGGCTTCAGGGCAACGATCATCTCCGATGGAAGGGCAGCGGATTATACGCCGGTGCCATGTATGCCATTCGCGCCACGGACCAGACCTATACGGTGCACGAGGTCAATGGTGCCTACGCACCTGGCAAGCCGGTTCTCGTATCGCCGCGCACCTTTGCCCGTTCGCCCTTTGGCGACAATCTACTCTTCATCGGCGGCCATGATGCCAGCAACAAAAGCTCGGACGACATGGCCTGGATATTCGAGGCGTCCTTGGATGTCGTGCTGGGACTGGCCGACGATCCGTAAGGGGCGTTAGAAGTTGTGCCAGGAACCTGGAAGACCCTTCCGACGAGCTACGTCCAAGGGTTTCAGACGCGGTTCGGATCATTCTCAAAGCTGTCTGATTGCGGCTCCCGGCGCGCGACCCCTTCCCGGCGAGCGGCGCCGGCAGCGGCTGATGCAACAGCCTTGGCAACTCGACGGTCAAACACGCTGGGAACAATGTAGTCCGGGCGTAGCTCGTGTTCTTGGATTACGTTTGCGATAGCGTTGGCGGCAGCGACCTTCATTTCTTCGGTAACGCAGCCGGCGCGAACATCGAGCATGCCGCGAAAGAACCCCGGAAAACACAGTACATTGTTGATTTGGTTGGGGTATGTGCGATAGCCAAACACCTACTCAAGAGTGAAATGAAAGACGCCCCCAGCCCGATCACTCAGGCCAGGGGCGTCTCGTTCACAGCTCCATCGCCGCTACACAGTAACGCTTCGCCCGACGGAACCGATTGGTGTCTCTGTGGGTCATCTCTTTGGGCCAGGCGGCAGATGCTCGAGCAGATACCGCGTGATGAGCAAACGCAGATGTACGGAGGTGCCCGGCCCCTTGCGAATGCCGTGATCGCGGTTGGGATAGGCCATGTAATCAAATCGCTTGCCCAGCGCAATGAGACGATCCACCAGGCCCTCGGTAATCTGAAGATGCGTATTGGTCTCCCCGGTACCGTGAACGATCAGAAGGTCTCCCTTCAACCCTTCGGCAAAGTTGATCGGAGCGGCCCTTCTGTATCCTTCAGGGTTCTCTTTGCGCGTTCGCATGAAGATCTCCTGGAACCACGCATTGTAGAGATGCGGTTGCGGCTTGGGCGCCACGGCTATGCCGACGTGGAACACGTCCGGTTCGCGAAAAAGCGCATTGAGCGTGTTTGAGCCACCACCACTCCATCCCCAGACACCCACGCGCGACAAGTCGACGAAAGGCCGCGTGCGTTCCAATTCTTTCAGTCCGGCCGCTTGTTCTTTCGTGGAGAGAGGTCCCAGGCTGCCATACACGGCCCGGCGCCAGGCGGCGCCCTTGGGTGCCGAAGTGCCGCGATTGTCCATGGATATTACGAGGTAGCCCAGATCGGCGATCATGCGGTGGAACATCGCGTGGTTCGAGGACCAGACGTTAAGGACGGTCTGGGCATGCGGTTCGCCGTAGACGTAGACGAAAACCGGGTATTTCTCGGCCGGATCGAAGTCGCGAGGCTTGAGCATCCACGCGTCCATGACCACGCCGTCGCCAATGTCGAGCGTGAAGAACTCGCTGCGCCGTGCGATCAACGGTTCGATACGCTTTCGAAGGGCCCGATTGTCTTCGAGCACACGCACGACCCGGTGCCCGTCGAGCTCGATCAAGTCAATCACAGGCGGCGTATCAAAGCTCGAATAAGTATGCAGCGCCCATCGGGCATCGGGAGAAAAGTCATAACGATGCGTGCCGGGCTGGTCCGCAGGAGTGATACGCCGCGGTTTGCCGGGCTTCTCCAGCGCGGCGCGATACAGGTAACGCTCGGTCGCATTGTCGGGCGAAGCGATGTAGTAGAACCAGCCGCGTTGTTCGTCCACCTGCCCCCGAGTGACAATGTCGCTGCAGCCGGGCGTCAAGAGCGCCAGGTCTTTACTGTTCCGCTTCAGGACGTAGGCGTGTCGCCAACCGTCCTTCTCGCTTAGCAGCACACAGGCCCGGCCACCCAGAATCAACTCCAGTCCCATGTTCTCGCGCCGGCTGCCGTCGATCCAGGCCGGATCGGTCTCGCG
>JABMRP010000120.1 GCA_013202535.1 Planctomycetota bacterium | reverse complement strand
GGGGGTGAGCTGGTAGATCAACCGGTGTGCGTACCCGTGACAGCCGATTTCGTGCCCGCGGTCGTGAATCTCGCGAACCAACGCCTCGAATCGTTCGGCAACCCAGCCGAGAACGAAAAACGTCGCCCGCACGTCGTGGGCATCGAACAGATCGAGAATCCGCCGTGTATTGACGACGACGCGACTGGGATAACCGTCCCACTGGTCGGCGCGGATGTCCTTGGCAAAGGCGGAGACGTGGTAGTAGTCTTCCACGTCGACGGTAAGAGCATTGGCCGGAATCATGTCGACGGGCAGACTCTCAGACGGTCGAAACCCGTCCTTTCCGTGGTTTCCCATTGCCACCGGTCGTCACGTCGTTGGTGGCGGTGCCATCGGTGCCGTTCGTGGGGGTGCCGTTCGTGGCATGGGCGGCGGCTTCCCGGAAGATTTTCGGCGCGTCGCCGGCCGAATGTTGTCGACGCATGTAATTCGGAACCAGCGGATCTCGCAACAGCCCGAGGCGCTCGGCGGTACCCATGCCCGACAATCCCAGCAAGCGTACGAAGGTGCAAACCAGGATCTTCACGTCCATCTTCAAGCCGGTCCCGCGGATGTACTCCAGATCGAGAACCAACTTGCGGCGCACGCTTTCGACATCGGTGTCGGGAGGCAGATTGACCTGAGCCAACCCCGTGATTCCCGGCCGCACGTGGTACCGGTTCATGTAACCGGGAATGTCGCGAGCCAAGTACTGTGTAAACTCCGGACGCTCCGGACGGGGGCCGATCAACGCCATCTGCCCGCGAAGTACGTTCAACAGTTGCGGCAACTCGTCGAGGTGCGTGACGCGCAGCAATTTTCCGAACTTGGTGATTCGCGGATCGTTGGGAGCCGTCCATACGGGGCCGGTCTTCGCCTCCGCGTTGTGCAGCATGGTGCGAATCTTGTACAGCCAGAACACCCGCCCGTTGCGGCCCACGCGCCGCTGGCGGTAAAGTCCCGGTCCGCGAGACGTCATTTGCACCAGCATGATCAAGAGCATGGTCAACGGCAACGCGGGAACGGCTAAGACAACCGCCGCGAGCCGATTGGCCAAACCCATCCACCGCAAGTAGCGCACCGGCGCAACATCGTCGGGAACGCCATCGACCAGAAGCTCCTCGGCGCACTGCCGGCGCGAACTCTGATCGACCTCTTGGGCTCCATGAACGACATGCGACATGCTGATGGGCTCCGCGGGATGTAATCTCTTGTCGCGCCACCGGGAAACAGGGCCAGCCGACTGGTGGAACGAGACTGCCCGTTCCACGATGCCGTGCGAGACCGCGCGACGTATCGGCGTAAACCAATCCCGTGGGGAAACCGGGCAACGCGATCCCATACTTCTTAAGGTAACCGCGATGAGCCAGGCAATCAAGCAATTTGCCCGAACCCATGCCAGCCAGCGCTGCAATTAGCCATCGATTTGCTCGACTTGGACATCTTCCAGGTCAATGGATGCCCCCTGCTGGAGGAATCCGACAACCACCAGTAGTCTCTGCCTCTCTCGTCGCTTGATGACCGTTCCCTCCATGCCGACGAACGGGCCCGATTTGATCCGCACTCGCGTACCAGGGCTGATCCGCGCTTCCGGGGTCAAAGGGGCGTCTGATTCGATCAGACGCCTGATTTGGAGCAAATCGTGGACCAATTGGTCGCTGTCGGGCACCTTGAGGCAGCCCGCCACGCAGTTGGTCGTCAGAATCTGATACCGCTGCTCCTCATTCCCACAGAAGAACATATAGCTGGGAAACAACGGCACATAGGATGTACGCACGCGGCCTGCCGGCGACCGGTTGCGTCGTGGTACCAGCGGTAGATAGTGATGCAGATCCCAGCGGCGTAAGCGACGGGCCAACTCCTTCTCGCGGCGAGGACGCGTGTGTATCGCCCACCAGGACCATGTCGACTGGCTCAACTGACTCGGCTTCTCCAGCAAGTCTTCCGGAAATATGTCAGGCTCTTGGGGTAGGATCGGCATGGGAGCGGTGCTTGGTGGTAGTGGTGGTTGTTTTTCTTAACTTACTATTGGGAAAGGCTTTGGGATGCATCACCCGAGAGGCCGTCAGGCCGTGCGGCGCACACTTCGTCCCCGTGGGTGACACTGCGGTCCCCTTCGCTTCCCATACAAAATCATCCTATTGGAGCCCATTGCGCCTCGTTGCGCCTCGTCGGTTCAGCCCGGGGCTTTCCAGACCTTTTCCTCGCCTGGAAAGAGCCACTGGCATATTGGATCCGTCCACCACGACCGTTCTCCGCCATCCCCTGTTTTCCTATCCCCCGCCTATTCCGCGGAGACGACTTATTGGAGCGCGTCGCTGCGGGGTGGATTGATTCGAGCGGGCTGTCGGGGTATCCGATACACGGAGTTTGCCACGGATCGCAGTGAATCGCGCAATCCGTTGTCTAAACAGGTGTTACGACCCCTTCAATCCTTCTCCCACACGGTTGCGTTTGGGCATCGGTGGGTTGTTGTTTCGCACCAATCCATCGCGCCTGCCGCCAAGGCGACCGGAGCCGCCAATCTTCCGATTGCGTCTTGCTGTCCACACCTCTGGCATAGGATCGGCAGGAGGCGCCAGCCAATTCTACCTTGAAAAACGTGCCCCCGCCGGGAACTCCTTAACCCATCAGAGACAAACGACATGCAATTGTCCAGGTGGAGCCGATGGCGGCCAAGAGGATTAGTATATACAAGGGGCACAATAACCACCTGCTAGTACTGCTATCCCAAGGGCGAGCGTTCCTCGGCCCGTCCAGTATGCAATGATTTCAGTCTATCGGTGCAAAGGTCATCGAGTCAACGAACCTTCCACTTTGGGCTTTCGGCTTTTCAGCGGGGGAGCAATTGACGTATACTCCGAAGCGTGCGTGCCGAGAGCCGACGACGGAAAAATCGAGGGATGTTTGCGACTTATGTCGCTTTCACCCCCCCCGTCGGACCGGACTCGCGTCGCCCATCGGGCGACGGTGGAGAATCTTCGAAGTCATATACCCCCTTCTGGTTGGGGAAGGTGTAAGCCAACGTTATGTCAATCGACCTAGCAGTAGTCCCGGTTGCCGGGCGTGGAACCCGGTTGTTGCCGCTGGCCAAGAGTCAGCCCAAGGAAATGCTTCCCGTCGGACGCAAGCCGGTGGTGCAGCACGTGGTCGAGGAATTGGCCCGGTGCGGCATTGGCCGGGTGCTTTTCGTGACCGGTCCCGGCAAGACGGCCATCGAGAATCATTTCGACATCGATACCGAACTGATTGCCCATCTGCGCGAGACGGGCAAGGAAGAGCTGTTGG
>JABMRP010001196.1 GCA_013202535.1 Planctomycetota bacterium | reverse complement strand
TCGTGCCGCGAAGTAGTGCCACTCGCCGTCGGCAAAGTTGGCGGCGTCGTCGGGATCGGTCAACTCGGCCCAGTGATAGGAGTTATCCATGCCTCGCATGGCAAACCGCAGCGAACCGGGGTCGGCTTCGTTCATCCGTACGATGTAGGTTTGTGCCCCGACGCCCTGGTGGATGATTTCCATCAACTGGCCGTCCTCGGAGGTCTTGAAATATCCTTCCAAGGTGAAATCGTCGACAAACGACACGTCGTTGCCGAACTGCCCTACCTCGAAGAACAGCGTGCCGTTGCCGCCGGAGCCCATCGCGCCGGGGTCGAACGACCATTGATTCACACCCACGCCAGCCCCCGCGATCGAGGCCGGCGGCGTGTCGCTGTTGCGAGCATAGTCGCCCCAACCGCCGTCCCAATACCAGAGCGGATTATTATTGCCCGAGGAATCGGTGACGGCATCGTTGCCGGCCGAGTTGTGGCTTCCCGGGCTGACGTCGTCCTCGAACTTCCAATAGGCCACGGTCGGCGAGAGGGCCCCCTGTAGTTGCTCGCCGGCCAGGGCCGCGTCGCTGAGGCGAAGCTCGTCGATCTTGCCCCTGAAAGTCGCCGCCGGCGGCGCGTGCCACTGGCGGCCCACGAACAGATTGCCGGTCGAGGTGGCCGGTGTGAAGCCGGCGGAAGTAAGGCCATGCACGGTGGATCGCGTGCCGTCTTCATTGAGCACGGTCAGGGTCAGCGCGTCGGCGCCCGACCGCTGGTCATAAGTGGCGGCGAAGTAGTGCCACTCGCCGTCGGCGTAGTTGCGGTCCGTAAGACGAATCATGGGGGCGCCGGCCATGGCAAAACGGACTTCACCCGGCGAACCCTCGTTGACGTTGATCAGGTAGTTGTAGGCCGCTGTTGACTGGAACATCACTTCCATCCGGCCGGCGCCCGACTGATCGCCGTCGGTCTTGAAGTAGCCTTCCAGGGTGAAATCGTCGCTGAAGGCCATTTGGTCTCCGAACTCGTTCCGCTCGAAGAACAGCACCCCGTTGCCGCTGGACCCCATCGCGCCGGGATCGAACGACTGCGAACCGCCGTCAAAGCCGGGCTTGAACATCGAAGCAGCGGGCACATCGCTGCTGGACTGAAAGTCGCCCCAGCCGCCGTTCCAAAACCACAGCGGATTGCCCCGCAAGCCGGAATCGATGATCGCGTTGTTTCCGGGCGAGTTATGATTTCCCGGACTGACGTTATCCTCGAATCGCCAATGGGCCACCGTAGCCGGTGGAGGAGGGTCGGGGCTCTGCAAGGAGAAGCCGCTGATCCATTCGTTGTCGTCTGGGCCGGTGCCGTCGAAACTGGCGTTGAACGTATCGTCGGCCGCCGTGAAATCGTACGAGATCAGAACTGCCTCGCTGGTGGTCGGGTTGGCATTGATGTTCGCGAGGCTATCGCCCTCGAACGTAACGTTCATCTTGCGGGTAGTGAAATTGTCCTTGACGATCCAATACGTCTGGAACAGGTAATCGTTGCCTGGCGTCAGACCGCCGACGCTCAGTGTGCCCGGGCTGTTGCCGGCGGCCGTTCCGGCGAGCCCGTTGACCAGCGTATGCAGGTCGCCCGAGAAACCGGTCGCACCGCCGTACGCTCCCGAGAAGTTGACCGGAGTGTACGTGCTATTGGTGTCGGCGTGCGTGATGCCGTTGACCGTGGCGATTCCCGTGCCACCGAAGTTGGCCGCTTCGATCACATGCCCGCCGAGATTGACGATATCCGTTTCCGTTGTCAGAGTGCCGGTCGAGATCACACCCGCGTGCGTCGGCATCGCGGCCAGCGCCAGTGTCGCGAAAACGGCCAAACCAATCGTCACAGTCCTTTTGCAGGTCATCATGGAGCACCTCCCAATCCGGGTCTGAGTGTCGCGGGTCACCGAAGCCCGCGTCGGTGGTTACGTTCGGCCAATGAATGCCCGGGCGAGTGAGCCCGGCATCGCCGCGCGATCCAGTATACCGTCCCGCGATTTTCGAGGCCAGGAAACTCCAGAGACGCCAAGCGATGGCGTGCCAGGCTCTCGGCGTGCTTCACCCCTCCGCTGAGCGTCCCCCCCGGAGTCGCCACCAAGCCCGATTCCCCTTTCAGACGCCCCGTCTCATCCGATCTCATCCGGAGCCAGCCAGCCCGCGTCCCCCGGCCGGCTGAGCCGCTGCTTGGCGGGAAGTTGGTTGCACGGCAAGAGGGTTTTCTGTAAATTCACCGAAAAACGAGCTATACACGGGCCGGCTCGGGAATTATGATAGTAGCTTGAGGTGTGGTCCGGGGGGTGCGGCCGCAGGGGGGTGGCCGCCTGATCGATTGTTTCTCATCTTACCCGCTCCCGGTCAGTTTGCGACGAAGTCGGCGGATCGAAGAGGCAACCCAGCAGACCTCGATGGAAAGGGGTTCTGGCTCGTTGGACCTCCGGAGGAACGTGCGATGTCGCTCGAAGTCGTTTGCCCAAACGGGCATCACCTGCGCGTGAAGCATGATTGCGCCGGCAAAATGGGGCTCTGTCCGGTGTGCAAGAAACGCGTCCGCATTCCGGACATTTCCGAGGACGACATCCTCGGTCTACTGGGTCCCCACCAGACCAACGGGACTTCTCGCAGCGAGGAACAGGTCGATCCGGAGGACGCGCACGGCCCGGCCGGTCCGCACACCGGCACGACCGCTCCGATGAAATGCTGCAACCGTTGCCAGCGCGAGATCTTGGTCGATACCCACATCTGCCCCCACTGCCACACCTATATCGCCGGGCTGTCCGATCTTTAGCCCGTTTAGCCCCAAGCATCCAACCCCGCCGGCTTACCCGCTCCTCGGCGGGGTTAGCTGCGGGGGATCGACCTGGGCCGAGTGGCTCGTCGGCATGGAACGACCATGCCGCTTGTAACACCTTCGTATCACATGACTTGCGAAAAACACACTCGCACCGCTGGTCATGGCGCCCCGCATTTAGGTATAGTTGAGGGTACAAGGTTTTCCCATTTTTCTTGACCGACAGCGCCGGCTGAATTTCCGGCGTCGAGTGTCGATGTCTGAGGCAGCCATTTCGGTCCTGGGGTCCACGGAGCTATTGGCGGTGCTGGGCACCTGCGATCAGCACGCGCGGCGATTGCGCGAGGTGTTGGGTGTGAGCATCGCCGCCCGCGACGACCGCATTCACATCCAGGGCGATTCGCCGGCCGTGGCGCGCGCGACCGAGGTGCTTGAACAACTCCGCGACCATGCCCAGCGGTACGGCACCCTGGCCGAAGACGACGTCACGCGCATCCTCGATCAGGTGATCCACGGCCGCGGGGCCGAGGAAGCGTCGCCGATCCGCGTTTTCAACGCCGCCAGGCAGATCCATCCGCGTACCGCCGGCCAGGCGGCCTACGTCACGGCCATTCGCAACCATTCCCTGGTCTTCTGTGCCGGGCCGGCCGGAACGGGGAAGACCTACCTGGCGGTGGCCATGGCCGTGGCGGCGCTGAAGGAAGCGGCCGTGGCGAAGGTCGTGCTGGTGCGTCCCGCGGTCGAAGCGGGCGAGAGCCTTGGTTACTTGCCGGGAGACCTGCAAGCCAAGATCAACCCCTACCTGCGGCCCTTGTTCGATGCGCTGGGCGAAATGATGGACCACGATCAGGTCAAATCGTACACCGAAGAGGATCGCATCGAAGTGGTTCCCCTGGCGTACATGCGCGGCAGAACTCTCAACGAGGCCTTCGTCATCCTCGACGAAGCACAAAACACGACCGTGTCGCAAATGAAGATGTTCTTGACCCGCATGGGCATGGGATCGAAAATCGTCGTTTCCGGCGACACGACCCAGATCGACTTGCCGCCACAGAACCGTAGCGGGCTGATCGACGCACTTGCCCGATTGCGA
>JABMRP010001195.1 GCA_013202535.1 Planctomycetota bacterium | reverse complement strand
GAACAAGTTCCGTTCTACTGCAACAATCACCCTGCGGGCTAACATCATTTCTCAAGGAACAACGAAACGTGAACCGACCAGCGATTTTGCTCCTGGCCGTCGCCGCGTGTGCATGCCCGATTCCCGCATTGGCGGACGAACCGAAAGAGCATGGCTTCGAGGCGACCGTGCGAAATCGTGGGGATCGCCTCACGATCGCCGTCGAGCGGGACACGGCCACCCTGGACGTGACCAGTCCGCGCGGCATCGGCAGCGCGACGATCGACCGGAAGGAGCGGGATTGGCCGAAGCACGTCGTCGTTCGGCTACGCCTGCGTGGGCTGGAGTCGTTTCGCGTCACCGCCGGCGAGACCACGCTGGCCGTCGAGGTCCAGAGCCACGGCAACCACGCGAGACTGCTTGCCCTATGGCAGGGCAGAGAGGAAGGCCCTCGCCTGACGACCGACAGCCCGTATTGGACCGAGGTGAAGATGCTCGACGCCGAGGGAAATCCGGCGACGAAGATTCCGCTGACCGGCGGCTACTTCGAGATAACGCTTCCCCGCAAGCTACTGGAAGGGAACGCCCAATCGCTTTCGTTGCGTTGGATCGATTTCCTTCGGTGAGTCCCCCCCTACTCGCGTCGCGGGCGGACGGCACACGGAGTGTGGGCCGCTACTTTTCGGTTTCGCTCGACCACTTATTGCGGATGCGGGCCAGTTTGCGTTCGATGGTTCGCGTGGCGCAGTTCATTTGCTCGGCGATTTCTCCGTTGCTGTACCCTTCGAGTTTTCGCAGGGCGATGTCGCGCAGAGACTCGTCGTCCAGACATTCCAGCAACCGCGCACATTCCTCGTTGACCTGCGCGGCGAACTGCGGCGTCGGGCTCTGCCCCAGCACGTCGTTGATCCCCGGCGAGCCTGAATCGTCGGCCCGTCGGAAGACCGATTCGCCGCGAACCGTGCCGCCTCCGCGCTTCTGTCGACAGCGGCGTCGCTGGTGGGCGATCGCTTTTCGGGCGGTGATGGTCACCAGCAGTTTCCAGAGGTCGTGGCGGTCGTCCAATTGGGGAAAACGGCCGGCAGTGGCTCCGCGAAAGAAGCTGTGCATGGCGCTCAGGGCCACGTCTTCCTCGTCGCTCACCCGCCGCGCGCCGCTCCCCAGCTTGCGGTCGGCCAGACGCACCAACTGCTCGTAGTATCGCTCCCAAATCTGTTGGGCCGCCCGCTCGTCGCCTTTGGCGATGCCGCTGAGCCAGGGGGTGATCTCATCGTGAGCCATCGTTGGGTGTCTCCGGCAGTGGGTGTCTCAGGCCAAAGGTGGGGGCATGTGGCCATATTGATCCCCCTATTATAGCCAGATGGGTAAGTGCGGCAACGTCCGAGCGGCCAAGCGATTGCCGAAAACAGGGCCTCCCCCCTCTGTACAGGGAGGAAAGGCGGCCAAGTCGGCGCCCTCGCGAGACGGCGCCGCAACTCACCCCGGCAGCGGCCATCGCCGCGGTCGCCCCCCTTGGTGCCCGAGGGCGGTGATTGTCGCTATAATCATCCGCATGAGCAGCGACGCAACTCTCCCGCAAGACGACGATCAGCGGCACCAGGCTCGGAAGAAGAGTCTGGCCGACAGCCGGCCGCCGTGCGACGTGCCGGGCTACGAGCCGCAGCACTTCCTGGGCATGGGAGCCTACGGCGAGGTGTGGATCGCGCTGGAGAGAAATACGAGCCGGCGCGTGGCGATCAAGTTTTACGCCCATCGTGGCGGGCTCGATTGGTCGCTGTTGTCGCGCGAGGTGGAGAAACTCACCTTCTTGTTTGCCGACCGATACGTGGTGCAGTTGATCGGCGTCGGTTGGGATGCCGATCCGCCCTACTACATTATGGAGTACCTGGAGCGCGGTTCGCTGGCCCAGCGGCTCGACGCGGGGCCGATGCCGGCCGCCGAGGCGGTCGACTTGTTTCGCGACGTGGCCGTCGGCCTGGTTCACGCCCACGGCAAGGGCGTGTTGCACTGCGATTTGAAGCCGGCCAACATCCTCTTGGATCAGGACGGCAAGCCGCGTCTGGCCGATTTCGGGCAGTCGCGGCTCTCCCACGAACAGACCCCTTCGCTGGGCACGCTCTTCTACATGGCCCCCGAGCAGGCCGACTTGAAAGCCATTCCCGACGCCCAATGGGACGTGTACGCCTTGGGGGCGCTGCTCTATTGCATGTTGACCGGCGAACCGCCGCATCGCAGCGAAGCGAAGCGCAAGCTTCTGGAAGAAGCGGAGGATATCGAGCAGCGATTGGCCCAATACCGGCGGGCGATCCAGGAAGGTCCTCTTCCCACGGCGCACCGCCGGGTCGCGCGCGTGGATCGCGATCTGGCGGAGATCGTCGACCGCTGTCTGGCACCCGACCCGGCCGATCGCTATCCGACGGTACAAGCCGTTCTCGACGCGCTGCGCACCCGGGCCGTGCGTCGTTCGCGGCGTCCGATGATGGTCCTCGGCGCGGTGGGTCCCGCCCTGCTGCTGTTGATCGGATTGTTCTTTTCCTGGCAGGGGTTCAACGCGGCCGTGCGGCAGTCGGACGAAGCGCTTTCGGCGCGGGCGCAGGAGAGCAACCAGTTCGCGGCTCGGTTCGTCGCCCGAACGATGGCCAACGAACTGCAACAGCGTTATCGGGCGGTCGAGGATCTGGCCGCCTCGCCGCAACTTCGCCTTGCCATGGCCCACCTGATCGACGATCCCGACATGCACCGGCTCCGCGAGCAGTTGAACGACCCGGCACTGAACGACGCCGCGCTGGACCCGTTGCGGAACGAATACCGCAAATCGACGTTGCAGGGTGAAGTTCAGACCGCGTTGGACAAGTCGCTGCCGGAAGCGTTTCGAGCGAGCGTGGCCAGTTGGTTCGTGTGCGATCCGCGGGGGCTTTCCCTGGCGCGCGTTCCCCGCAGCATGACGTTGGGCAAGAACTTCGGCTGGCGGAGTTTTCTTCACGGGGGCCCCAAGGATCTCGATCCGTCGTGGCGTCCCGAGCCAAAGGCCCTTTTCCGCAGTCCGCACCTCTCCGACGTCTTTATCTCGCACGCCACCGACCAATGGATTGTGGCTATCTCGATGCCCATCTTCGAGAAGCCCGAGGGAAGGTTCTTGGGTGTGGTGGCCCTGACGTTCGAGGTCGGCGATGTTGTCAGGCTGGGAGGGGGAAAGCGCCAGTTTGCCGTGCTGGTCAACTGCCGCCCGGGTGATAATAACGGCGTCGTTCTGCAACATCCCGTTTTCGATCGGCTACCGCGCGAAGAGAAGAAAAAGCTGCTGGCCGACCATGGGAAGTACCGGATCACGCCGGACTGCTTGCCCGTTTCCGACGATTCGGGAACCACCGCAAACTATCGGGACCCGTTCGCCGAGGTCGATCCCCGGTACGATACCGATTATCTGGCCAGGATGGAACCCGTTGAGCTTTTCGGCGAGGAGACCGGCCTGGTCATGATCGTGCAAGATCCCTACGACGACGCCATCGGCTCGACGCTGTCCGAACTCAAGGCGACGCTCACCCGCAACGGACTGGTTGCCCTGCTGGTGATCGCGCTGGTCGTGGCCGGGCTGTGGGGGATCGTCTTCCGGCTCGGCGCCGAGCCGAAGTAAGTCTCCTCTACTGTTTCCCACTCAGGCACCATGAACATACCGCTTCTTTCTCGGTTGCTGGGTACCATCGCCATGCTCATCGGCGGGTCGATGCTCTTCAGCCTGCCCTGGGCGCTGGAAGGACAATGGGCACACGAACGGGACGGTGTGGTCGGGCTGGCGGCCTCGATCGCGGTCTGCTTCGCCGTGGGCGCTCTGCTGCGCCGTGCCGGACGCCACGCCAAGGGACAACTGTTTCGCAAGGAAGCGATGGCCATCGTCGGCCTGAGTTGGATTCTGGCCACGCTGCTGGGGGCGCTCCCCTTCGTGTTCAGCGGAACCCACACGGGCGAAGGCCACCGCATGGACTTCGTCGACGCCATGTTCGAGGCCCAGTCCGGGTTCAGCACCACGGGGGCTACCGTGCTGACCGAACTCGAGGACCCGACACTCGTTCCCCGCACCATCCTCTTCTGGCGCTCCAGCACGCATTTCCTCGGCGGGTTGGGGATCATCGTACTGTTCGTGGTGATCCTGGGGCAAGGCTCCGCGGGCAAGGCGATGATGCGGGCCGAGATGCCCGGGCCGAGCCACAGCTCACCCCAGGCGAGAATGCAGCACACGGCCTGGGTCCTGTTCCTCATCTACGTGGGGCTCAACGCCCTGTTGACCGTCAGCCTGCTGCTGGAAGGGCTTACGCTCTTCGATGCGCTCTGTCATGCCTTTGGCACCATGGCCACCGGCGGATTCAGTACCTACAACCAGAGCGTCGGACACTTCGCCGCCAACCCGGCTTACAACGGCCCCTTGATCGAGATGACCATCGTCGTGTTCATGGTCCTGGCCGGCACCAACTTCATGCTCTTGTACTTCCTCGCCCTTTTCCAGCCGAAACGCCTGCTGAAGGATCCCGAGTGGCGAGTTTACGCCGCGGTGATCGTGGCGGCCACCGCGGCGATCGTGGTCGCGGGAATGATCCATGAAGATTTTCCGGATATCGGCCAAGCGGTGCGCGACGGCCTCTTTCAGACCGTTTCCATCATGACCACCACCGGGTTCTGCACGGCCGATTTCAACCGGTGGAGCTACTTCGCCCGGGCGCTGCTGCTGGTGTTGATGTTCGTCGGTGGATGCGCCGGCAGCACGGGCGGAGGAATGAAGGTGATCCGCCACATCCTCTTCGTGAAGATCCTTCGCCTGGAGATCGAACATGCCTTCCATCCCAGCGTGGTGCGCCCCTTGCGCCTGGGCGGTGAACCGGTCGAAGACCAGCAGTTGCGACGGAGTATTCTGGTCTACTTCGGGCTGATTGTGGCCCTGTTCATGGCCAGTTGGACGCTCACCGTGGCCTGGGAGCCCGACAGTACGTGGACCGCTCACGGGCACGACCCCGAGCAGAAACTGCTCGATTCGGCCACCGCCGTGACCGCCACGCTGAACAACATCGGTCCGGGGTTGGGCGTCGTCGGCGCCACGGAGAACTACGCCAAATTCTCCCCCCAGAGCAAGGTCCTGTTCATCTTTCTGATGATGATCGGCCGGTTGGAGATCTTCGTCATCCTCGTGTTGGCCGTGCCCGCGTTCTGGCGAAGCCAGTAGTTATGTGTGGTGCGTGCCAATCGGCCTTGACTCGATCACGAAGAATGCCTACTGTCGCCCCGGCTTGACTCGACTGAGCAAGTTGGAGGGGGGCCTCCGTAAACACCGAACAACGCACTCGATGACCAAGACACCGAAAATGCCCATGGAAAATCCCGATCCGCGACCTCCCGCGCCGCAGGGTGTGCCCCTGCTGGACCTCAAGCGACAACATGCCCCGCTGCGAGAGCAAATGGCCGCAGCGCTGGCGGAAGCCCTCGACGACGGGCGTTTTGTCTTGGGCCCCGAGGTTACGAGGCTTGAAGAGAACGTGGCCAAATACTGCCGTGTGCCGCACGCCATCGGCTGTGCCTCCGGCAGCGATGCGTTGCTGCTGGCACTGATGGCCTGCGACATAGGTCCCGGCGACGAAGTTATCTTGCCCAGTTTCACATTTTTCGCCACGGCCAGTGCCGTCACGCGACTGGGCGGTCGGCCCGTCTTCGCCGATATCGACCCGGCAAGCTTCAATATGGATCCAGCGGCCGTCGAGTCGCTGATTTCTCCGGCCACCAAAGCGATTCTGCCCGTCCATCTGTTTGGGCAATGTGCCCCGATGGACGCCTTGTGTCGGATCGCCAAGGCGGCCGATGTGCCGGTCATCGAGGACGCGGCCCAAGCGATCGGTGCCGAATGGGATGGAGTTCGTGCCGGGGCGCTGGGCGATATGGGCTGTTTTAGCTTCTACCCCACGAAGAATCTGGGCGGAGCGGGCGACGGAGGCATGTTGACCACCGCAAAAGCGGATCTGGACGACAAGCTCCGCCTGTTGCGCGGACACGGTATGCGCCCTCGCTACTATCACGAAGTGGTCGGCATCAACAGCCGGCTCGATTCGTTCCAGGCCGCCGTCTTGAATATCAAGCTGGCCCATCTGGACCGGTGGACGGCCATGCGCCAGGCCAACGCGGCCCGGTATCACGAGATGTTCGCCACCGCCGGACTCGACCGCGTTCTCGGTCTGCCTTCGGCCGGATCGCGGTGCCGCCATGCCTGGAATCAGTACGTCGTGCGCGTGCCCAACGGCCGCCGCGATCGGCTGCGAAAGCATCTGGGCGAAGCCAAGATCGGCACCGAAATCTACTACCCCCTCGGCCTGCACGCCCAGCAGTGTTTCGCCCACTTGGGCTACGGCCCGGGAGACTTGCCCGAGACGGATCGGGCGGCCGAAGAGGTGCTGGCTCTGCCGATCTTTCCCGAGCTGACCGCCGCCGAACAGGCGCTGGTCGTGGAGCAGACGGCGGCATTTTTCCACGCCGCCACGGGAGGCCATGCCATACCACGGCCGAACTTCCTCAAGCGTACCGCCGCGCGGAAGAAAACCGCGTAGCCCATGCTCCCGCGAGACTACTTGCCGTAGAGCTTCTTTTCTTCGAACTGCTCGGGTTTGGCTCGGTCGCGACGTTTGCTGCTATGCAAGACGACCATGACGCCCAGTCCGATGCACAGCAGGACGACACCGTAGCAGACGGCATACAGGCCGACCCCCACGGCGTTGGTGCCCTCTTCGGCGGTGTCCTTAGCCTGGGCCCATGCGGCCGCGGTCGTCGCCAGCCAGCAGCCGGCCACGGTCGCCGCTCGTCCCACGGTCGTCCAAATCGTTCGTCGCTTCATCCCACGGCTCCCATGTCTATCCGGTCGTTGCCTCCATTCTAAGCAAAACGCCGGCCGATGGGAAACGGGCAGAGTCGGTTTTTCGCCGCCGATCGTGTATAATCGGTGGTGACGGCGGAGATCCCCCTTTTGCTAACGGAGGTAGAGGCCATGATCGCCCGTGTTCCCCGGACCCTGATGCGATGCTTACCCGTGGGTGTCGTCCTCGCGGCACTCCTGTTACCTTGGGGGTCGAGCCCCTCCGTGGTGGCAGTTGAGCAGGCCGACAAAGGAGCCCTCGACGAACCGATCGATCCTCGACGGCAGGCGATGATTAAGAAGATGGCGCGCCAGTTGGGCCGGCTGCCGGTGGAGGACGCGACGAGACGCTCGATGGAGGACTTCTACCTGATCGGAACGGCCGACTTGAACCAGCAGACCCAACACGCCGACGTCTGTTTCCAGGTGCTGCAGGGCCAGCAGAAGGTCGCCCCGTTTCTGGTGGAATACATCCTCGACGCACCGGAGGGAACGCTACGCCGGTGGCATGTATTTGTCCGGTTCAAGGATTCGGGATTGGCCGAAGAGGCGCTGCAAATGGCCCGAACGCAGTACGACGAGGCACAGTCGTATCGCGAGGAGATTGCCCGGACCTACCAAGCTCGCACCACCCGCCGCTGCTGAGGCAGCTAATCGCCCGGCCGTGGTCACGGCCTTTAAAGTAGCCATCTTGCTCCGCAAGATGTAGCGTGTAGCTACGTTCGCCAGAACGTGGGCTCTCCCAGCCGTTTAGCCTTACGACTCGTGACACGCATCGCAAAGCTGCTTGACCGGCGCCTTCAGGGCCGCTTTGCGGGTCGAACCGTGCAACTGATGACACATCTCGCAGTTTTCGATCGGTTCCAGCGGGTGGGAGTGGATGACGTCGAACTCGATCGACGGATGGCACTCGAAACAGGCCTTGTACGAAAGCAACCGGCCCACGGTATGGGACTTCGCGCCATCGGCCGGTTCTTCGGGCTCGTCGATTTCGTGGCAAGCGGCGCAGCGCTCTTCGTCCTTGCCCTTCATCTGATGGCTTTGCACGACGGGCCATTCGGCGGGCCCCTCGTGGTCTTTCGGCGTCATGGCCACGAACACTTCCACTTCCTCCGAGCCGACGCGGATGGTGTGGTATCCGGTATCCAATCGCAACAGCGAGGACCGCCGCGGCGAAGTGAACGGCCCCCAGCGATGGGCCGCGCCGTCGACCTCCAGCTTGTCTTCCGGTGTCTTGCAGATCAGGTCGAAGGTACCCCGGGTCAAGACCGAATGGTTCGACGGAAACACCACGGCCGAATCCCTCGCATCGGCCGGCTTCTCCGAACGCACCGGTTCGGTCAGCAGTAGAACCACCGCCGGCAACACGCCCGTCAACAGCAGACCGCCGACCAGCCTTGTTCGAGTCCATCGCCCACGATTCATCCGATCGCTCCGTACTTCCGAGCATACTCGGCGTTGGCCTTCACTTCGTCGAAGTACTTGGGAAACATGCCCACGACCAGGCCGTCGATCGGCTTGAGGTTTTCAAACGCGAAGCGGAACGCCTTCTCGACCGAATAGCTGCTCCAACACGCGCGGCCGGCGGCCAGGATCTTGAACCCCAGGCACGGCTTCTCGACCTGCTTGGCGACCTTGGTCATGTCGTCGGGATCGCTCTGGAAGAACGGTTCGCCGACGACCACCTTGCCGAGTTGCTCCTGCTGCTCCTCGCGAGGCCGGGTGACGTAGTAGAAGCAGGTCATGAAGAGGTCGTTTTCCCAGCCTTCGTCGGCGATGCGTTTGATGTTGTCGGGATTATGGGCCGACACGCCGGCCAGGACGCCCATGTCGTGAACCTTCTTCACGTAGTCATGCACCTGCTGGCTCTTCCCCGCACGAAACAGGGCATCGGTCACGCCCCCGTGGTGGACCAGGGCGATGGGACCCGTCTGGTCGACGACCTCCTTCATGGGCGTATCCATGGACCGCTCGGCATGTAGGCAGATGTATTTCATCTTCGAGCCGGCCTCGCGCATCGCCTTGATCGCGGCCACGCCCTTATCGGTGTAGTCGTACTGCCAGGTGTTGATCCCCTGGGCTTCGCAGTTTTGCAGAAACGCGACCGTCTGTTCCGTGGTGAAGTACTCGCGCATGAGCCGGGCCATGTTGAGCGTGGTGTGCGAATGGCCCCCGACGGGGTTCCACCCGGCCACCATCCGGCTGATGCGATGCGGGCCCAAGGAGATCTCCGGCAGCGGACTGGCCGTCGGCTCGTTTTCCGCCCCGGCGACACTTCCGGCCAACAGCCCCGACGTGGCTGCCGCGGCCGATACGGTTTTCAGAAAATCCCGGCGCGGGGTCTGTTCTCTGGTTTGTTGGTCCCGGCTCATCGTATCGATTCCTCTCAATCAGTCCAGTGGCGGCGAGAATCTTCTTGCCCAAGGCAGTTCCTCCGACTCTAATGGGAATTGGGCAACAAAGCAAGAGATTTTCCGCCTTTTCGGGTTTGCCAGCGCGCTGGAGCGCGGGTCTCCCGTGCATAGCCGACCGGGAATAGTCCCGACGACGCCCGACGAACAGATCGCCGAAAGTCACCCCAAGGAGGAGATGTTCCGATGAAATACGGCCGACTCCCACACATCGCCTGGCTCGGTGCCATTGCCCTGGGCATCGCGCTGCTGACTACGACGTCTGGCTCATACACGCGCTGCGTCGCGCTGGGCCAGGACCAAGCGGACCCGTTCGGCCCGCCGAAAACAGCCGATCCGTTCACACCCGTCGAGGACGACGATCCGTTCGACTCCGCCGACGACGAAAATCCGTTCGATTCCGCGGTCGAAACAGAACCGTTGGCCCCCGGCCTACCTGATCGAGGCACCGGCCTATCTGATCGAGGCAGTTGGAAAAGTGGAGAGGTTGCGCGCCCTCTTTCCCTGGATTGGCTGGTCAAGAAGCAGGCCGGCGACGGAAGCTGGTCTTTCGCCGAATCGGAAAACCCGTTTGAAGACACCTACTCCAACCCGGGAAAATGCCCTTCGCGGTGTGGAGCGACCGGGCTTGCGCTGCTGGCCTTCCTGGGAGCCGGGCAAACGCACCAGGAAGGACAATTCCAACGAACCATCGACGAAGGATTGAAGTACCTGCTCGATCAGTTCAAATCCGGACCCCACGGCGCCAATCTGTGTGGAGAAGGCGACCGGATGGTCTGGCACGGCATTGCGACGCTGGCCTTGTGCGAAGCGTACGCCATGACCCGCGATCCGGCTCTTGAGAACTCGGCCCAAAGGGCGCTGGATTTCATCGCTGCGGTGCAAGACAAACGTTCCGGCGGTTGGCCGGCTCGTCTCGGCGGCAAACCGTCACCGGTAGCCTCGGCCTGCCAGATCCTGGCCATGAAGAGCGGGCACATGGGATACCTCAAGGTAAACCCCAAGACGGTTCGCCGGGCGGCCCGGTATTTCGATGCCGAACTATCGAACGATCGGACGGAGATGGTCGCCGGTCTGCTGGCCCGAATGCTCATCGGTGGCGAAACCAGCGAGCCGGCCATGCGCCGCGCCGTTCGCCGCATCGTCAAGCGCGGCCCGGTCGAAAACGACGTCGTACACAACTACTTTGCCCACCAGGTAATCCACTACAAGCGGTTGCGCGAATCGGATAAATCCCAATGGATACCGTGGTACAGCGCAATGCGCGAACAGTTGGTCGATTCGCAGATCGGCGATGGTGACGAACGTGGAAGTTGGTGGAACCCCCGCGACGTCCGCGCCCGGCAAGGAGGTCGGCTCCTGCAAACGGCCCTGTCGACGCTGACCCTGGAGGTCTACTACGGTCACCTGCCGATTTACAGCAGCAAAAGCGCCGAGGGAGGTCTCAAGTCGCCGGGCTCTTATCCCATGTCTCCGAAGCGGTGAGCATCATCGCCGAGGCGAATCGAGCCCAAGGACGCGTCGTTTCCAAAGGCGGCGAAATCGCGGTTGCCCAGCAGATCTTCGACCAGGCCTTGGGCGTCGGTGGCGGCGTTGCTGAGGCGGAGAAGCCAGAGAGATTGGAAGACGCCGGTCGAGTCGAACAATTCCGGCCGGAAACAGGAGAGGATCCCGGCGGCGATCTTGGCATTCAGATCGGAATTGGGGCTCACCGGATCGAGATTCTGACGGAAGGCCGCCCGGAGCGAAGCGATTACCAGCGGCCAGGCCGACTGGCCCCCTTTGAGCTGACTTCCGTAGT
>JABMRP010000022.1 GCA_013202535.1 Planctomycetota bacterium | reverse complement strand
TCTCGGGGTGCCAGGTGCTCAACGCCCCCCCGTGTGGCCATGAGGTCAGTAGCATCGGGTCGAAACATGTCGTCAGACTGCCATCCGTCGGTAGCCGGCACGGCCGCGAAGCGCGGCGGCTCGGTTGTCCCTTCCCGGAACGCTTTCACACTGGTCGAGCTTCTGGTGGTGATTGCCATCATCGGCATTCTCATCGGGCTGATCCTGCCGGCGGTGCAATCGGTGCGGGAAGCGGCGCGGCGAACCCAATGCAAAAACAATCTCCATCAGATCGGCCTGGCATCTCTCAATCACAAGGAGGCGCACGGCCATCTGCCCACGGGCGGCTGGGGAGGGCAGTGGGTCGGCGACCCGGATCGCGGGTTTGATGAGCGGCAGCCCGGCGGATGGGCCTTCAATGCCCTGCCGTTCATCGAGAGCAATCCCCTCTACTTCCTGGGCGTGGGGCGAAGCGATTCCGAAAAGAGGACCCAACTGCGGATCATGGTCGAGACACCGCTAGCCATATACATCTGTCCCTCGCGACGGCGAGCGGTGGCCTATCCCAACAAGAAGAGCTATTTCAACTGCGAAAAGCCAGACGTCGTCGGGCGAACCGATTATGCGGCCTCGATGGGCTCCAGCAGGTATACCGGCGGCGGCAGCTACAGCAGTCTGGCGGAGGGCGACTCCCACAGCCCGCAGGAGTGGAACTCCAGGTGGGGCACCCACTACAACGGCATCTCCTACCGCCGCAGCATGGTCACCACCGCCGACATCAAGGACGGAGCCGCCCATACGTACATGGTGGGCGAGCGCTATCTCAATCCGGATCAATACGTGACCGGCAACGATTCCGCCGACGACCAGAATCTCTACGTCGGCCACGACCGGGACACCCTCCGGGAAACCCGAGCGCCGCCGGCTCAGGACCGGGCCGGCTGGGGCGCCCAGCACATTTTCGGCTCGGCCCATTCCCACGGTTGGAACGTCACGCTCTGCGACGGATCGGTCCGTTCGATCAGCTTCTCCATCGACGCGGAAACGCACAGTCGGCTAGGCAACCGCATGGACATGCTCCCGATCGATGCGAGCAAGTTTTAGCCTGTACAGTAGCCGTCTCGCTCCGCGAGATGTAGCCTTTTGCGTCGCGAGAGGTGGCCAGAATATTCTGGAGCTTCAAGGGCTACATCTCGCGGAGCGAGATGGCTACTGTCCCGCTCGCCCACGGCGCCAGAGGCGGAAATCACCCACGGTTGCCAGGGCGATCCGGTCGTCGAGATTGGGCCGGAAGATGGTCAACAGCAGCAGGGGTAGATACCAGGCCATGCAGAGTCCGGAGAATTGCACGTCCCAGTATTGGGCGGCCAGCATCACGGCGGCCGAGTGGCTCAGCAGGGTTCCCAGATTCTTCCGCGTCGGCCATAGGGCGAGGCTGACGCAGAGGGCGCCGAACGCGGCCAGCACCGGGATTCGAAACGCCCAGGGATAGTACTTCCAGAATCCGGCCGTGACGTTCAGCGAGAGGCTGGGCCAGCCGAACATCAGCACCAACTGATCGAGGAAGGGCTCGGTGCCGGTGGAGGTCAGGGCCAGCGTGGAGATCAACACGGCGAGCGTACACAGACCGCCGACGAGGAATCGCACGACGCCACGACGCCAGTAGAACCCGCACCAAAGCGGGAACAAGAACAGAGGGTAGGGGATCACGCCGGCGGCCAAGGCGATCAACACACCGGCCACCAAAGGCCGGCGGTAGGCGGCCACCGCCCAGACCAGCAGCGCCGCCGGTATGGCGTGATCGATCCGGCCGGTCATCTGGGTCGTGTAGGGTAGCAGCAAGTAGAGCGCGGCCACGGCAACGCCGGTGTGGATGTTGGCGAAATGCCGGTAGCCGATCAGCACCAGGCCGATGACCACGCCCAGATGGGCGAGGATGGCCGTCGTTTGCGCGGCCGCCACGTGGATCGCCGCTTGCCGCGACCTTTCCGGTTGGGTTTCATCTTCGGGGGCCATCGCCCGCTGGGAAAGGTTTCCCACGATGTAAAACAGCGGATAACCCGGCCCGTGCCATTCGGTGTCGTGCGGCGTGGCGTTTCGATCATCGGTTTTCGCCGTGCCGGCTTTCGCGGTGTCGGCTTTCGCGGCCTGCCGGCTAAGTTGTTGTTCCAATCGCCGCGCGCCGGCCAGATCGGACTCGCTGGTCTGCGTGGTGACCACGTTGGCCATCAGAAATACCAGCAGCGCCACGCCGGTGAAGGTAAGCCCCTCGGCCGAGAGATTCGGCTCCAGCAGCGGCCGCCGGATGGGAATCGGATCGACCAACAGGCGGACGAAAAACAGCCCGCCGATGACAAACAACCACTGATACCCGAACCGCTCCAAATCCGTCCACCAGGTCATCTCCAGACCGAAGGTTACCAGCAGTAACCCGGGGGCGAAGGCGATCAACAGCACCAGATCCAAGTTGCGAACGCTCCAGAAGCGCCGAAACTTGAAATAGATTCCGATCGTCATCAGCGACGACACGTACGTCCAGGTCGTCGCGTTGAGACTGTATTCAAAGAGGATGTCTTGCATGGACTTTCGCGCGTCAGGAGTTCACCGTCGTGCCCGCTCACCGCCGTGCCCCGCTGCCGAACCACGCAACCTACTTCTCTTCCGGTTTATCCACGGCATGGTTGTGCAAGAACCATCGGGAATCGATCTTCTCCAGCGAGACGCCCTTCACGCCTTCGGCCTCCGACCAGGCGAGCGCTTCCCAGATCGTCCATTGGCCGTCTTTGAGGTGACGCTCGACGGCATCGACGATCTCTTCGGCTCGATCTCTTTCGCTAAGTTCCTTGGCGAGTGTCTCCAGATTCTCGACCTTTCCGTTCACCTCCTTGTCGATGTGCGAAGGCGAGGCCAGATGGGCCAGCACGTATTTCACGTCGCCGGCTTTCATCGCTTTGGCGATCGAGCGCATCACCTCTTTGGGATCGGCTTGGGGGTACTTCTGGAGGTCGACCCGGATTCCGTAACGCTCCTGGAGGTTCTGCGCCGCGGAATCGTCCTGGGCGCTGAGAATGCCCGCGGTGGTCATCGCAGCCAACAAAGCGGCCAGAAGTACGCCAACTCGCATGGCGGTCATGCGTATCTCTCCTTGTCCAGAAGCTGGAAATCGGCAGCGAGGATCGTCAAGACCCCCCCTATTGTACTTCGCAAACGGGCTGGCAGAAAGCTCAGGAGCGAAGAAAGGGGCGTGGTTACCGGGGCATCGGTACCGGCGTATTGTGCATAAACCAACGTTGGCCGACTTTTTCCAGCGACAAGCCCGCAGCGCCCTCGACGTGCGACCAAGCCCCCTGACGCCAGATGGTCCAGGCTCCGTCGTCGAGATGGACGCCCAACGCCGCGACCAGCCGCTTCGATTTCTCGGGCGTTGCCTTGGCCGCCAATGCCCGAAAGGCCGCCGGATCGCCCTCGAGTTTCTCGTCGACCTGGGCCGGCGAGATCAGATGGGCCAACATGTACTCGGTGTCGCCGGTTTCTAACGCACGAATTACCGAGCGAATGGCCTGCTGGGGATCGTCCTGGGCGTATCGCTGCAGATCGGCCCGGATGTCGTAGCGGCGGGTCAAAAAAGCATAGTCCTGGCCCTCTTCCGCCGGCAAACGGTCGGCCGACATGGTTTCCAGGAACAAGGCACCCAGCATACCGAGAATCCAGGCCATTGAGGTGATCGTGCGTTTCATGGCGTCCTGCCTGTCGAATGAATGCACCGCTGGCTTGGGGAAAACGACG
>JABMRP010001194.1 GCA_013202535.1 Planctomycetota bacterium | reverse complement strand
TTGAACCCACGGGATGCAACCCGTGGGCGTAGCAGCGCGCTGAAAAAACACACGTTGGCGGGTTCCTATTCCGCCTGACGGTCGCCGTACAGGAATTCCAACTCCAGCAGTTCCTTGCTCACCAGCGAGTCGACAAACGACGGCAAGTATCCGGTCGGCTGCAAGGAAACGCCGTTTCGGTAATTGAAAATATCGGTTACCAATACATCTTTGGTTTGGGGGTCCACGCCGGTGACTTCAGAAATTTGGGTCACCACGCGCTCTCCGCCGGGCAATCGGGCAATGTGGACAATCAAATCGAGCGCCGAGGCGATTTGGCGGTGGATGGAGGTGATGGGCAATTCGGCCGCCATCAAGATCAATACCTCGAGCCGCTCGGTCACTTCCTCGGCGCTGTTGGCGTGGACGGAGGTCATCGACCCGTCGTGTCCGGTGTTCATCGCCTGGACCATGTCGAGCGCTTCCCCGCCGCGCACCTCGCCGACAATCACGCGATCGGGACGCATTCGCAGGGCGTTTCGCACCAGATCGCGGATCGTGTACTCACCGGTCCCTTCGATATTCGGCGGCTTGCTTTCCAGGGAGACCACGTGCTCCTGGTGGAGCCGCAGTTCGCTGGTATCCTCGATCGAGACAATGCGTTCCTTGAAGGGGATGAAGCTGCTGAGCACGTTGAGCATGGTGGTTTTGCCCGTGCCCGTGCCGCCGCTCACCAGGATGCTCCGCCGGTCGATCACGCAGGCGCGCAGGAATGTGGCGGCGGCGCGGCCGATGCTGCCCAGTTCGATCAGATCGTCCATGGTGAGCCGCTGGGCGGGAAACTTGCGGATCGTCAGGCACGGGCCGGTGACGGCCAGCGGGGGGATGATCGCGTTGACCCGCGAGCCGTCGGGAAGCCGCGCATCGACCAGCGGCTGGCTCTTGTCGACCCGCCGCCCCACCTGGGCCACGATCCGCTCGATGATCGATTCGGTCACCTCGTCGGAAATGAACCGCCGTCCGGAACGCTCGATGATCCCGTCGCGCTCGACGTAAATCCGATCGCTGGCCACGACCATGATCTCGGTCACCGTCGGCGCCCGAAGCAGATCCTGCAACGGCCCGAACCCGAAGACCGTGTCCTTGAGATCCTTTTTCAGCGTGCGCAAGATCAAGTATCGGCGCAGCTCGTTGTGCAGGTGAGGACGCACGAGGTGGAAAATGTCGTTGAATTGCTTCTCGACGCGCGTGATCTGCTCGCTGGCGTCGCGGCATTGGTCGAGTTTCAACTGCTCTCGAACGAATTGCAGCATGCCGTGCAACTCGGTTTCGCGTTCGGGCACCAAGGTGGCGGGAACGTCGAACTCGTTGGAGGTGAGCGCGGCCAGATCGAAATACTCGTCGGTGTTGGTCTCCATGACGATCTGGTTGATCAGGTGGTCGTGGAGTGTCAGGCCGGTGATCTCTTCGATCAACGCTTCGTTGTGGCTGCCGAAAACGTCCAATTCGCGACAGGCGTCTTCGACGTTGTTCTCCAACATGAGGATGTTTTCGGAATCGGCCACGGGCGCGTCGTCGTACTCGTACAGTTCGAGCCGATCGAGCAGTTTCCGGTGGATGCGCAACTCGAGGTCGGCCACGATCGAGCGGAGATGGGCCTCCAGTTCGTCGCGCGTCACGACCGTCGATGCCTCGGCCTCGAAGGAGAGCGTGTAGGGCCAGATGCGCACTTTGGCGCCGGGAGCAAAGGCGGCCGTTTGCCCGCCGAGTACTTCTTCGTCGCCCACCAGGCAACTGTTGAGCCCCAAGTTCTCCAGAAGCAATTGGTCGCCGCCGATGCGGATCACCGCGTGGCGTCGCGAGACCAGGGGGCTCGGCAGCGAGACGTCGTTGCCCGGATCGCGACCGACCGACACCTCGGTCCCGGATACGTCGACCACGAAGCGGCGACTTTCATTGATCTTGTTGTACCAGACTTTCATCGGCGGTCAGGCTGCTGGGGTTCGGACTCGTTGAGGGACAGGGTTGTCGGGGGCCAGATTGTCGGGACGGGGTGGTGCAACAACGGACCTACGGCTCTTCCGCCGGGGGAATCAAAATCTTGATCGCTTGCGGTGTCGTCTCGGCGAGCAACTCCTGAAGCCGTTGCGCCTCGGGGTCCAGTCGGCCGCCCGTGACCGTTACCAGGATGCCGATGACGTTGGGCTGCGACTGCCGGATTCTTGCCGCCTGCATTGCCGTGACGCTCCCCAGCCGATTGCCGACCGACAGGACGGTAAACGGGCCGACGATCTCCGCCTCCGTCGAGGAAACCACCTCGCCGCTGGCCACCGGCGGCTGGCCGGCGGGCGTTGGCGTCCCCCCGGCGGCCGTTGGGGCTCGCGACGAAGGCCGCGCGATGTGGAACTCGATGCGACTGCCCGGGTTGATGAACTCTGGTACGAATTCTCGCGAGTCGACGGCTACGGCCATCCACCGTTCGTCGGCCCGTTTGGCGTCGAGGTCGAGCTTCGGGGCCGGTGTCTTCAGATCCTCGCGAAGCAACATCGAGCCGGG
>JABMRP010001193.1 GCA_013202535.1 Planctomycetota bacterium | reverse complement strand
GATCGGCGGCGGCCGGGTCGCCGCCTACGAAATGCTGGTCGTCACGCCGGCCACGGCCAACCTGATCCGAGAAGCCAAGACCTATCGAATCAACTCCACGATCCAGACGGGCACCAAGCTGGGAATGCAGATGTTGGACGATCACATGTTCCGGCTCTGGCAACAGGGTCTGGTGGAGAAGAGGGACATCTTGCTCAAGGCAAACGACCCCGACGAACTGGCCTCCAAACTGGCCCGGGCCGAACGCGGCTTGTTCGAAGACGAAGCGGAAGCCCGCGGCCGGATTGATTCGGAGAAATAAACAATCGTTCGATTTGAAGTAACCGACAACCGAGGCATGCGATCATGGCAATTCGGCGCATTGGCCAGGTCCTGGTGGACCTGGGATTCATCACCGAAGAACAACTCGAAGTGCTCCTGGAAGAGCAGGAGCAGCGTCCCGGTGAATTGCTCGGACAGATCGCCATGAGTATGGGCTTCGTCAGCGACGAGCAATTGGCCCAATCGCTGGCCGAACAATTGGGGCTCCAGGTGCTCAGCCTCGGCGACGCGGTGGTGCCTCCGGAGGTACTCGGGCACGTCACCGAACCGATGGCCCAGCTCTACAAGATCATCCCGGTCGATTTCGAGGACGACACGCTGACGATCGCCATGTGCGAGCCCCAGAAGCTGTCGGTCGTCGACGAGCTGCGCAGTTTTCTCGGCTACGACATCCGCGTCATGGTGGCCACCGAGCAGGACATCATCAAGGGGCTGGATCGCTACTACGCGGTGGGAAGCGAGAGCGTCGAGACGTTGATCGCCGACATGGAAGACAACGAAGATCTGGCCAAGGCGGCGGCCAAACTGGCGGCGGAAGGCACCTTCGACATCACCAAGGCCGAGGAGTTGGCCGATAGTGCCCCGGTCCGCAAACTGCTGAACATGGTGCTGTTACTGGCCATTAAGGACCACGCCAGCGATTTGCATTTCGAGCCGTTCGAGAACGAGTTCAAGATTCGCATCCGGGCCGACGGCGTGCTCTACGAGATGGTTCCGCCGCCGAGGCATCTGGCCTTCGCCATCACCACGCGCATCAAGGTGATGGCCAACCTGGACATTGCCGAGCGCCGGATGCCGCAGGACGGGCGGATCCGCCTGACCGTGGGCGGCCACCCGGTCGACCTGCGAATCAGCGTGATGCCCACGATGTTCGGCGAGAGCGTGGTCATGCGGATCCTCGACCGTTCGGTGGTGATGCTCGATCTGGACGCGGTGGGGCTGGAAGGGCCCACGTTGACGGACTTCCGCGGTATTATCCGCCGCCCCAACGGGATTGTGCTGGTGACCGGTCCGACCGGGTCGGGAAAAACGACCACGCTCTACGGGGCGCTGACCGAGTTGAACAGCATCGAGGATAAGCTGATCACGACCGAGGACCCGGTGGAATACGATATCGACGGGATCATTCAGATGCCCATCGACGCCGCGATCGGCAACACGTTTGCCCAGTGTTTGCGGTCGATCCTCCGCCAGGATCCGGACAAGATCCTGGTCGGCGAGATCCGCGATCTGGAGACGGCCGAGATTGCCATTCAGGCGTCGCTGACCGGGCACATGGTCTTCAGCACGCTGCACACCAACGATGCTCCCAGCACGATTACCCGATTGCGCGACATGGGTGTGCCGCCGTTCTTGATCACGGCCACCCTGGAAGCCATCCT
This sequence comes from Planctomycetota bacterium, assembly GCA_013202535.1. GTDB lineage: Bacteria > Planctomycetota > Planctomycetia > Pirellulales > Thermoguttaceae > JABMRP01. Next base: position 1,213 of record JABMRP010001193.1, on the reverse strand, counting down.
GGCCCAGCGACTGGTACGCAAGATCTGCAAGGACTGCCACGAGGAGACCGTTCCCTCCACGGAAACGCTGGCCGAACTGGACCTCACCCCCGACGACGTGGCCGACAGAAAGTTCTATCACGGGCGGGGTTGTGCGAATTGCAACAACACGGGATTCAGGGGCCGTTGCGGGCTGTTCGAGCTGATGGAAATCAACGACCAGATTCGCGAATTCATCAACGAAGGGGCATCGACCGACGTTCTCCGCGACGCGGGCCGGGCCGCCGGGATGAGGCCGCTTCGCGATAACGGATTAGCCAAAGTTTACTCGGGTGTTACCACGATCGAGGAAGTGATTCGGGAAACCGTACACGAGGGATAATCATGCCGACCTATCTATTCGAGGCGATGGACGCCACCGGCCAGGAAATCAAGGACGTGGTCGATGCGCCCAGTGAGGACGAAGCCCAGGCTACGATTCGGCAGATGGGGTACTTCGTCACGAAGATCGCCGTCAAAAAAAGCCGGAAGACGTCCGGGGAGAAGAAAGCCGCCAAGAAAGGCGGCAAGACCTTCGCCCTCGGCGGTGTCAATGGCGCCGTGTTGACCAACTTTACCCGCCAGTTGTCGATCTTGCAGGACGCCGGATTGCCGATCCTGCGGAGCCTGAAGATCCTGGAGGGTCAGGCCAAGCCGGGGACTCTGAAAAACAGCCTCATCGACGTCTGTGAAGAGATCGAGAGCGGGGCCACCCTCTCGGAGGCCATGGCCAAATCGCCCCGGGCCTTCGACCGGCTCTACGTCAACATGATCAAGGCGGGCGAGGCCGGCGGTGCGTTGGAGGTGATTCTCCAGCGCCTGGCCGAGTTCCAGGAACGTTCTCAAGCGCTGAGACGAAAAGTGAAAGGCGCGCTGGTCTACCCGATCACCGTCGTCTTGTTTGCCGTGCTCATTCTCATCGTCATCATGCTGAAGATCGTCCCGACGTTTATCAAGATCTTCGAAGATTTCGATGCCGAACTGCCGGAGATGACCAAGGCCCTGATCTGGATGTCCAAGGCCACGGTCAATTGGTGGTTCCTGTTTCCCGCCATACCCGTCGGAATCTGGTTGCTGCTGAAGCTCCTGCGGAAGTTCAAACCGGGGCGCATGGGATGGGATCTCTGGTCGCTGAAGATGCCTATTTTCGGGCAACTGGTGGAGAAGAACATCGTTGCCCGAACCAGCCGAACCT
>JABMRP010001192.1 GCA_013202535.1 Planctomycetota bacterium | reverse complement strand
TTCAGCGATTGTCACGACGGCGTGCGGGTGCAGGACGTGCCGGTGGTGCTACGTGCCAGCACTTCCTCGCCGTTTCAGCGATTGTCACGGCAGGCACCCGAACCCCTTTGGTAGCAAGCTCTTACGATTCGGTTTGCGAGGGGTCGGGAAAATCATGGTTAGAACCCCTCTCGGGAGCCCCCTAGAAATCGGTGTTTCGTGCCGTAAGTCTTTGGCAGACAACGGACGCGAGGGGTGCCGGGGTTTTTCGCGGCACTGGACCGCTCGCTCGCCTTTCAGGGCCGGCCGGCCGTTTCTATTTGCCAAGGATCGCTGAAACGAAGTGGAATTGCTCCAAGGGTGAATCAGACTCTGGAGGTCTGAAAGCGGCACTTCCCTTGGCCAAATGAAGCCCTGTAGGCTCCGCGTTTAGTGTACCGGCCGAGAATCCCCTGTCAAGCAGTTCAGAGCAACCCATCCACAAGGCCCAGCGACACGGCGGTCCAATGGCGTACCTGGCCCCAATATACCTTCGCCTCGTACCATCGATCTTCGCGCAACACCAGGCCGGACGGATCGCGGAAGAAGGCTCGCCTCCCGGCGCCCCGCTCCAACGCTGCCTCATCCCCGGTGGCGTCCGCCATCTGGAGATCCAACTCGTCCACGGCCTCCTCTCCGCTGTCTGTGGCTTGCGTACCGGTTGCTCGTCGCCACTGGGCTCGGGTCACCTTCTCCAATACCCACCCGTCCCCATCGTCGGCCGGCACGAGTCGGGCGTAGCCGTCATCGCCGACAACTGTAGATAGCGAGCCTCGCAGTCGCACCCCTTGGCTGTCTGGATACCAGGCGGTGAGCGCCCCGTGCTTCACTTCCATGGCCATGATTCGGTAGGCGTCGCCGTGGCGGGTCCAGAAACGGCGTTGCAGATTCTGCGCGGCATTGATGTCGGCGTGGATCACCACCGATTTACCGTCGGGGGTGAGTGAGACAAACTCCTCGCCGCCTTCCCAAGGCACTCGCGTCCCGGGCGTGAACTGGTCGACGGGGATGTGTAGCTGGTCGGCCAGCCCCTGCAATTGCCGTATCATCCAGGGCGACTCCAGATCGGCGGCGGTGAGCACCCGAGACCGATACCCCGGGGCACCGCTACGGGCATGAAAGCGGCTGCTGTATCCCGCGCCGATCTTGCGCACAACCAGGCCATAGACTTCCGCTTGCATTTCTGTCTCAGCAACTATATTGCGATGACTCCATTTCATGAGTCGGGAGTTCTCGGCACGGGAGCGGTCTTTACGAAACAAGTAGCGAGCCAGATCCTCGAAGAGAATCAACCGGCAAGGCGCATACTGACGGACCCAGCCCTTGTGCTCTCCGGGCACGAAACCGCGGGCCGCCTGTACAATCAAATCGCTTCCCGTCTTGACCCGGTCTTGCTTCAGGGCGTTGATATGGGTTAGAAGGCCGGCGGCAAACGTTCCCCGCCTCTCGCGATCGAGGCGGTTGATCTGGCCATATTGGCGGCCGTGGAGGCTCCAGCCTATCAGGAAGCGGCGGACGTTATCGAGATACTCCAGGGGCCAAGCCGACTTGCCCCCAGCATAGGCCCGACGCTCCAGCCGATCGGCCTGATCGGTTGCGCGGGGCCGTGTTCGTTTTCGCCATTGGCCGATCTGCTCACCCAGTCGTGTTTCCACTGCCCGATAGATCTCGTCGGCCTTGGACTGCCAGGTGGAGGGGTTGGTATCAATGGTGGATTCCAACTCCGCCAACTGCGCCGGCTCAATTAGGGGAGTGGTTCCGGTCGTTTCTTGTTGCGTCTCCCGGTTGCGGAATTCCTCAACGGTCTGCCTCTGCCGCTCGACCGACTCCTCGATCGATGCGGTGAGGATGCTTTTCAAGAGCCCGAGGCCCCTTCGTAGCGAGCCAAGCTCTTCATAGGCCGCCCGGCGCCCGGCCGCCTGTTCTCCGTCCGCTTTCTCTCCGGGCAACGTCAGAAGGAAAGACCGCTCGTGTTGGGCCCATAAATCCTTGTCCCGATCTGCGAGGTAGGCGAGCCCCTTTGGCGGCTTGCCCTCCACCAACTCGAAAACCGAGCAAGCGGCGAAAGTTCGCAGGCCCAGGTCGACCGACAGAACGCGCAGGCCGGGCCCCAGGTCGGCCGTGTGACGACTTCGATTCGCCAGCGCAGTGTTGAAATGGTGTACCGTGGGAGGTACAGCCACGCGGCCATGGCCGTCGAGCCAGTCTGCCGGAGCTTGTGAATCTACATCGAGAACGAGCTTGAACCAAACCGATCCGACGTCGCCGTCCGCGAGTCCCGCCGCCTCGCGGTTTTCCAGGTGGCGGCGGTGGAACAAGATTTCGCTTCCTCCTAACTGCGCCGAGAATTCCTGGTTTGCCGAGCGGAAAACCAGCCGGCGGTCGCGCCGTCCCTCGCCTCTCCAAGATGGGGCATCGAGTTGCGCGGACGGGGCCAGCGGGATTTCGACCGGTTCCTCTTGCAGCCCGTCGTCGCCAATCGACAAAAGGCGGAGTGTGACGGTAAGGCCGGCTTGTTCGATGGTCAGGCCGTAGTTGCGAAGATTGGCCCCCCCTGGCGCTTCGTATCCGGTCCACTTTGGGTGCAAGCGGGCATCCGGCGGTGTGAAAACCGCGTGGTCCTTCTTTCGCGCCAAGAGCCGTTCCAGGGCGTTGAATCGAGCCAATAGGGGAAGCGGATCCTGTGGTTCCCACAAACGCTCGCGGCCGTCTTCGGCCATCCAGCGAAATAGATCGGGATCGCCGAAGCGGTTCCCCAGCTTCGTTTGCAGGTCAGTGATTGTCCGAAGGCGTGCCGCTTGGCTTGTACGATCATCGCCGAGCCAGGCCTGGCGAACCCGGTCCCAGTTGCGAATCATGCGGACGCCGATTCGGAATGGGGCCGAATCGTCGACCAGTGCAACCCGCCTTAGATTCTCGTGGCGGTCTGTCTCGTACTGGCGAAACTCTTCGATCAACTCGCCCATGGGCTCGATTTGGGTTCCCTGTTTTTCCACTCGCTGTCGAACCCGCTCGTGCTCTGACGCCGCCCGGTGGTTCCAACTCTCCCAAGAAAGGAGATGGGCGACGGCCAACCGCAACGCAAGCCGGTCCCAGGGTGTCAGCCCCGACCTGTCACCATCCAATTGCGAAGTAATGGGAGGTCTTAGGAGCGGCAACAATCCGAGTTCCGTCTTCAGCCGGCGAATGAGCAGGGGCACGCCGGTGGTTTCTTTCCTCTTCTTCACCTGGTCGGCGACAAAGGCGTCCTGCCACGGCTGCCCCGCGCGCAGCCGCCTCACCCACGCAGGTGGACTTCCCGATGCGCGTTGGAGACGATCGGATTCGGCCGTTTCCAGCCAGGCGACGGACTGCTCCTGCCACCCATCGATCTCTTGCTCCATTTGCACGATCCAGGCAGGCGGCGGATCGAGGATCTTGTCGAAAACACTTTGAAATCCTTCGCTATTCGGATCCATCATCGGGCTCGCAAAGCCGCCGGCCGCCTGGGCGCTGCCCTCTCTTGGCTTACCCGCCTCGTCCAGCATGACCGACGGCACAAGCGATTCGTAGAGCGATTGCAGTCCGGCAAGAACGTCTTCATCGGTGCCTGCACCGGGTTTGCCGTTTTGCTCCTGAATTTCCCGAGCCAGCGATAGTGCCGCGCCGCGAACCTCGTCGGCCGAAACCACCTCGTCCTCTCCCGTATGGTAGCCGCGCCCTCGGCAGAGAAGCAGGATCCGCTCGATCTCCGCGACCGCTCCATTGACTACCGAGTGCGTCAACCAGAGGCTCTGCCGGAGTTGCTCTCCGTCGGCCCCACGCCTGAGAATCATCTTGACCTTGACGGATCGAACGGGCATGGGATTCCTCGGCTAGCGGGATCGGGGGGAGGAAAACGCCGCCTGGATGAAATACAACTTCTGGCAGGTGTTCGACAGCCTATCAGGTGTACCGCCCGTGTCAACGTGGCGGCCCAATGTGGCGCGATTTTGCAGAACGGGGCAGAGGGTTGACTGTTATCCGAGGCAGGTTAGGATAATCGCCTATCGGCCGTGGCGATACGGCGTCACGCCATGGATCACGCCCAGCGCCACCCGGCGAGAAGAATCAGACCGTCGGGTACGGGCTGACCGAACCGCCAGGACTGGAGCAGACGGCCGCATCGCCATGAACATCCTTGCCCTGGAACCCTATTACGGCGGCAGCCATCGGGCGTTTCTCGATGGATGGGTGCGGCACAGCCGGCATCGGTGGACCGTCTTGACCTTGCCGGCGAGGAAATGGAAATGGCGAATGCGGCACGCGGCGGTTACCCTGGCCGATAGGGCGCGCCAACACCAAACCGACGGCAAGACGTGGGACGTGTTGATTACCTCCGACATGCTGCCGCTGGCCGAGTTTCTCGGGCTGGTCGATCGGCCGGTTGGCGATCTGCCGACGGTCGTCTACTTCCACGAGAACCAGCTCACCTATCCCGTGCGTCGCGAAGATCCGCGCGATTTGCACTTCGCGATGACCAACATGACGACGGCCCTGGCCGCCGGGCAGGTGTGGTTCAATTCGGCCTACCATCGCGATTCGTTCCTCGACGCACTGGCTGGGCTGCTGGTGCAAATGCCCGACTACCAGATGCCCGAAGTCCCCGGGCGGATTCGCGAGAAATCGTCGGTCGAGCCGCCGGGGATCGACACGCCGGCACCGCGAGGCCTGAGAAGACCGGGTCCGCTGCGCATCCTTTGGGCCGCACGCTGGGAACACGATAAGAACCCGGAGACGTTTTTCGAGGCGGTAGGACTTCTTGCGGCGCGTGGCGTCGACTTTCGCATCAGCGTGATCGGGCAACAGTTTCGCGAGGTGCCGCCCGTGTTTTCCGAAGCAAGAGAACGTTTCGCCGATCGCATCGACCGATGGGGCTTTCAGGAAACTCGCCGGGAGTACGAGTCGACGTTGGCGGAGGCCGACGTGGTCGTTTCCACCGCGATCCACGAGTTCTTCGGCATCGGCATGGTCGAAGCGATGGCCGCCGGTGCCCGGCCGTTGTTGCCGCGCCGACTGGCCTATCCGGAGATCCTCCAGCCGCTGGGCACGGCTGCAGACGAGTTCTTCCACGACGGTTCGGCGGAGGAATTGGCCGCGAGGCTGGAAACCCTGGTCCGATGTGACGATCTCGGCCACGGCGATCTAAAACGCCTTCAGCAAACCGTGCAGCAGTTCGACTGGCACCACCGGGCCGAAGCAATGGACCGGCGACTGGACGATCTGGCCGGCTGAAGGCTGCCGCGCAAGGACCTGCCCTATTTACGCGTAATGCCAGATCGGGCTACAGCTATTCCGGGGGGTATTCCGTCTGCAAAACGCGGCCGCAGAATGGTTGCCCTGACCACACGGCGAGCGTAGAATCACCCGCGTAAACAAAGGGGCGTGACGGTCGGCCGCCTGGCGCCGCCGGAGACGCCGGGGATTCCTCGTGGCAATCAGGGCAGGGCATGTACATGAAAGTTCACCTCCGCTGTTTGACGGTCGTCGTTGTTTTGACTTTCCTCTCGCCGACGGCAGGTGCGCAAGAGGGACCGCCTTCGGGCATTGGGTTTTCGTGCAGAACAAGACCGCCTCCCTCGGAGATCTGCTGAATTCCTGCAAATTGAGCGACAGAACCATGAATCGACCGCATCTCATGCTCGTCTTGGCCGGCGTTCTCGTGCTTGCAGGAATCGCGTCGGGGGAGCCCGTTCCGGAAAAGTACGAGATGCCGTTCGTTGCCACGACGGCGGAAGAGGCGCTGCGGTGGCAGACGCGGCCCCGCGCACGCTTGCTCGAACTGGTCGAGGCGTAGGTGTAAAACTCATACACGGACTGCCGCCGGCCGTCCAATGGCAGGAGAAAACCGCCGGGAGGATAGAGGATACCGGATGAGCAAGGACATCGCTCGAGACACCGCCGCCGCCGGGCAACCGATCGTGCTGGCCGACGGGGCGACCGTGGTCGTTGTCGGCGGAGGTCCCGCGGGAGCGTTCTTTGCGATTCGGGCGGCACGAAAGGCTCGCCAGCGCGGGATGAAGCTCGATCTGGTCATTTTGGAAAGGAAGAAGGAACTCCACTTCTACGAGGCGGTCTCGTCGGTAGCTTTCCGCGAAGGCTGCAACTACTGCGCGGGCAGCGTATCGCCCTTGCTGACCGACCTCTTGGAGGCGAACGGCCTACCCCTGCCGGAGGAAATCGTCGAGGGGAAAGCCCAATCGCTCACCGTACATGCCGACTGGAAGAGTATCGAGCTGCCGATTCCCGAGGGAAGAGACATCGTATCGGTGTTTCGCGGCTCCAGGCCCCGGCGCCGATCCCAACGGCACGTGAATTTCGACGCCTATCTCCTGGAGCAGGCGGTGGAAGAAGGCGCGCGGGTGATCACCGGCGAAGTGCAGAGCATCCGCTACAACGCCGCGGGCAAGCCCCTGGTGAGTTACCGAATCGGAATCGGCCCGGAGTCCAAGACAATCGAAGCCGATCTGGCCGTGTTCGGTGGAGGAGTGAATCAGACGCCGGGCATGGCACTGCGGGCCAATCCTCTCTTTCGCTCGTTGGGCGAAGTGCTGCCCGGGTTTCGTCCGCCGGAGGTTCGCAAGGCGATCATCTGCGAAGTGCTGGCCCAGGAAGAGTTGCTCCAGTCGCTTGCCGGCGAGGTCCACTTTGCCCAATATGGCTCGAAGGATCTTCGCATCGAGATGTCGCTGTTGGTTCCTCGGGGGCAATGGATCACCGTGGTGCTGATCGGCCCGAGCGTCGACCGTGCCGAGCCCTCGGGCCATTTGGCCGTCGTGGAACGTTTCCTCGAACTGCCGCACATCCGGCGGTTCCTGCCCCGGAAAGCCAAACTCACGCCCGCGTGCATGTGCAACCCCAACATGACCGTCGGCGTGGCTGGAAACCCGATCGGCGATCGAATCGCGCTGATCGGCGACATGGTCGTGTCACGATTGTACAAGGACGGAATCTACTCGGCGCTGACGACCGCCGCGGCCCTGGCCGAGTGTGTACTGGAGGTGGGAGTCGACCGGGCCAGTTTGAAACGGGGCTACGAACCGGCCGTCCGGCGATTCGAGCGGGAAAACCGGTTCGGACGTATCGTCTTCCTGCTCAACCGGGTCACGTTTTCCCATCCCGTGCTGAGCCGCATCGCCTATCAGGCGGTGCTCACCGAACGGAAGACCAAACCCAAGCACAAACGCCGGCTGGCCAACGTCCTTTGGCGAATCGCCAGCGGGGACGACACCTACGGGCGTATTCTCGCCTCGATGTTTCACCCCGCCACCGTCTGGCTGATCCTCGTCGGGGGCGTGGCGGTGACGATCCGCAACTACGCGACCGAGTTGGTATTCGGCCTGAATTGGACCGGCTTCGGACGGCATCCGACCGGTGTTCCCCAGGAGGACGTGGCGAAGAAGCGCCGCGAGATCGTCGGCGTGCTGGGAATCCGGCCGTTTGAGCATC
>JABMRP010001191.1 GCA_013202535.1 Planctomycetota bacterium | reverse complement strand
GTCTGGCGATGGTCGAGCAGTCGCTGTTGGAGCGGTTCCGCTCGCCGTTGGGATCGATGGCCGACTTCTTCCGCGGCAATCCGCGGCAGTCGGCCGTGCGCACTACGTCGAGCGTGACGTTTGCTTATCGCCCGGCCACGCGACCGATCAGCCGGCATCTGCTGGCCGAGGAAGAGCGCCTGGAGATCGCCGGCGAGGAAGAGGAAAGCCGTTTGGCGGCGCTGGAAAGCGGCGTCAACCGCGATGGTGATATAGCCATGTTCCTCAGAGGCAGGATAGAAGGCGTCGAAGTCGACGGCCCGGTCAACGCCGACGGCGGAACGGTCGTGATGGGAGGAATCGTGCGCCACAGTAGCACACGGGGTGGTCGCGGCAGCAACGCCCCCATGCCACAGCATGAACGGTCGCTACAGACCGACCAGTTGCAGGTCTTCTACAGCATGGACCAGTCGGCAGTCGCCTTCGACACGCAGGGCTACGTCTTTCCCGACAGCCAGCGATGGGAGCAACTCACGCAGCAGAGACGCGAACTGCTCGCCACCAACGGCGGACAGGCCGCGCCGAACGCCTACTTCTACAACGGCGGCAACCTGTACGTCTCCGAAAACACCAACGGATCGGGACAGATCTCTCTCGGCACGACCGTCTATCCGGTCGCCGATCTCCTGGTGCCGCTTGGGCAAGACAGCCAGAACGGCGGCTGGCAGGCGTCGACCAACTACGTCGTGCTCGACGACAACGGCCGGATGCAGAATCTGCTCGTGCTCAGCGGCGACCAACTGGATGTGGCGCAGGTCGAGAAGACCATCGCCGAACTGACCGAAGCCGGCGGCATCGTGCTGCCCGGGCTGGGTCCGCAGGAGACCGGCTATTGGAACCCGTCGGTCACCACCGGCGAAGACGGTAAGGCGACCGTCTCGTTCACCGTGCCCGAGCGATCGACCGCCTGGAAACTGATCGCCCAGGGTATCACCACCGAAACGCTTGCTGGAGAGGCCGATAGCGAATTGGTCGTGAAGAAGGACCTCTTCGGCCAGCTTCGCCTGCCGCAGGCCTTTGCCGACGGCGACGAAGCCCGAGTGATGGTCTCGGTTCACAACGACGCCGTGGAAAAGGGCCCGATCGAAGTCACGCTCACCACGACCATCGCCGGCCGCACGGTCGAAGAGAAGCAGACCCTCAATGTCGAATCCAAGGGCATCCACGAACTGGTTTTCACCACCAAGCTGGATCGTCCCGAGAAGCCCAAAGACGACAAGGCGGCCGCCGCGGTGCCGGAGATCAACGCCGAATTTGCGTTGACCGTTTCGGCGGGCGAGAAAACCGACGTCGTGCGGCGCAGTGTGCCGCTGAAGCCGTACGGCATGCCCGTCTTCGCCACGGCGTCCGGCTCGGGCACCAGCGACACGACCGCCTGGGTCGAAGCCAAGAAGGAGATGCCGACGACCGACCCCAGCTTGCAGATTCTCGTTGGCCCCACGGTCGAGCGGAGCCTGTTGGACATCGTCATGGGCACGGCCCCCGGTTGCCAACTCGCGTCGATCCGCATCGCCTCGGGCTTGGAGACCTCGACCAGCGACCTGATGGCTTCGCTTGGCTTGCAGGCGCTCCTGGCAGGAACACGCCAAGCGGACGGGCCGCAGGCCCAGGCGCTGGATAGCCGGGTTCGCTCGGCGGTCGGCTCGCTCGTTTCATCGCAGAACGACGACGGCGGCTGGAGTTGGACCGGACGCGGCGGATCGAGCAACCGATACGGCACCTCGCGCATCCTCTGGGCGCTGAGCCTGGCCCGCAAGGCCGGGTACAACGTGCCCGACGAAGCGTACGACAAGGCCGTCGCCTTCCTCCGCGATCAGGTTGTGAAAATCACGGCGAGCGATTACGAGAGCAAGGCCATTCTGTTGCACGGGCTGTCGACCGCCGGGGAGGGCGATTTCGCGCTGGCTAACCGGCTGTATCGCGACCGGCCGACGCTTTCCACGGCGGCACTGGCCCATCTGGCATTGGCCTTTGCCGAGATGGATCGCAAGTCGACCGCCGCCGAACTGCTCGAGCTGCTGGCCGAGCGCAATCTCGACGACGTCCCGTCGCGGCGCAAGGTGGCCGCCGGGTCACTGCCCTGGAGCCATTCGTCGGCCGAACTTCGCGCCCTGTTTGCTCTGGCCGTGCAGAAGGTCACGCCAAAAGCCCCCCGGGCCAAGGAGTCGGTCGATTGGCTGCTGGCCCATCGGACGGGCCATCGCTGGTCGCCCGACAAGGCCACCGGTCCGGCCGCTCTGGCGTTGTGCCGCTGGTTTGCCGAGAACCGCTTCGAGGACGAGCATTACAAGCTGGTCGTCTTCGTCAACGACGTCGAAGCGGCCACTTTGGAGATGGACGGTGCGTCGGGCACGCAGACGATCGGTGTGCCGGCTAAGCTATTGGCCGACGGCAAGCAACGGATCAATTTCCAGATCACCGGCCGGGGGCGATTCACCTATCAGTGCATCCTCGGCGGGTTTGTCGATGCCGATAAACTCAAGAGCACGACGCCCGATTGGACGGTCAAACGGACCTACGAGCCGGCACCGCTGGAGATGGACGGCCGGGAGATTCCGCGAGGGTTCAACGTGCTGACCGGCCATTACGATCCGTTCCACAACCCGCTGACCGAGTTGCCCACCGGGCGCCGCGGTCTGGTCGAGTTGGAAATCCGGCGACACAACATCCCTCATAACACGCCCGTCGAACAGCTCGAATACCTGGTCGTCACCGAGCCGATTCCCGCCGGGGCCACGGTCATCGAGCAATCGGTCAAGGGCCCCTTCGAGCGGTTCGAGATCGCTCCCGGTGCGATCACCTTCTACGTCGGCAGCCGGCTTTCGATCGGCACGATCCGCTATCAACTGCACGGTTACCAGCCGGGCAAGTATCGGACCGTGCCCACGGTCATCCGCGACGCCTATCGGCCCGACCGGTTGGCCGTCTCGACGCCCAAGTCGCTGACCGTCCTGCCTACCGGTAGTAAGAGCGTCGACAAATACCGCCTTTCGCCGCAGGAGCTTTTCGAGTTGGGCAAGCGCCACTTCGAGAAGAAGGCGATGAAAGAGACCGAGACGCATCTAACCGAACTGTTCGAGAAATGGAACCTGAACCCCGATACGTACAAGAAGACGGTCGAGATGCTCTTGGATGCGCATCTGGAGATCGGTCCGCCGGCCCGCGTGGTGCGCTACTTCGAGATCATCAAGGAGCGCTGGCCCGAGAGCGAGATTCCGTTTGCGAAGATCCTCAAGGTAGGGGCCGCCTATCACGAGATGGGCGAATACGAACGCAGCTACCTCGTCTTTCGGGCGACGGTCGAGAGCAGCTTCTCGCGCGAAAGCGGCGTGGCCGGTTTTCTCGAAGGACAGGGTGAGTTCGTCCGTAGCGTCGAGGTCATGGGCCGGCTGTCGCGAGAGTATCCGCCCGAGGGGTACGTCGCCTCGGCCACGTATGGCTTGGCCCAGAGCGTCTACGCCAAGGCACCTCTGGCGGCCGACGACGAGAAACTGCGCAAGCAGAAGATCAACCGCGTGGACCTCATCCGCCGCGCGTGGACCATGCTGGAAAGTTTTCTCACGGCCTATCCCGAGGATCCGGCGGCCGATCAGGCGGCCTTCTCCGCGGCCAACGCGCTGCTGGAGTTGAAAGCCTACGACGAGGCGACCGAAGCCTGCACTCGCTACGCCAAACGTTATCCCGACAGCGATCTGCTGGATAGCTACTGGTACATGGTCGGCTACTGCCACTTCGCCACCGGCAAGCACGAAGAGGCACTGGCCATGTGTCGCAAGGTGGCCGAGGCCAAGCGAACCGATAAGAAGACGGGCCGCACGGTCGAAAGCCCCAACAAGTGGCGGGCCGTTTACATCCTGGGCCAGGTCTACCACAGCCTGGGCGACGCGGCCGACGCGATCGAAGAGTATACCCGGGTGGAAGACCGTTTCGCCGACGCCAAGGAGGCCATCGCCTACTTTACCCGAAAGGCGATCGATCTGCCCGAGGTCACCACGTTCAAACCCGACACGCCGGTCGAGGTCGAGCTGAAGTTCCGCAACGTGGCCGCCTGCGACGTGAAAGTCTATCGCATCGACCTGATGAAGTTCAGTCTGTTGAAACGCAACCTGGGCGGTATCACCCGGATCAACCTTTCAGGCATTCGCCCCTATCACGAAGCCGAGATCGAACTGGGCGACGGCAAGGATTACCGCGATCGAACGCATAAGCTCGATCTGCCGCTGAAGGAACAGGGCGCCTATCTGGTCGTCTCGCGCGGCGACAACCTGCACGCCAGCGGACTGGTGCTGGTCACGCCGCTGGCGGTCGAGGTTCAGGAAGACACGGCCTCGGGCCGGGTGCGCACGACGGTGAAGAACCTGATCGAGGACCGTTACATCAAGGACATTCACGTCAAGGTGATCGGCACGCGCAACTCGGAGTTTACCTCCGGCGAGACGGATCTGCGCGGCGTGTTCGTGGCCGACGGTATCCAAGGCCAGTCGACGGTCATCGCCCAGGCGTCGTCTTCCCACTACGCCTTCTTCCGCGGCCAGACGGAACTCGTACCGCAAGCACCCGAGCCGACGGCGACAACGCCCGGCGCACAGCCATCGGCTCCCCAGGGCAAGGCTTCGCTCGACTTCCAGTTGCTCGAAGGCCTGAACCGCACCAACTCGACCCTACAAGCCCCAAAGGTGCAACTGCTCAATCGCATGTACGACAGCAAGGGCTCCGGCGTCAAGGCCGACGCGGCGTTTTAGTCGAACGGAGAGACTCCTCTCCCCACCGGGGGAGAGGAACGGTGTGGGGGGCTGTTCCTCTCATATCGCATGTTTCTCAAAACGCATCTCCAAGGAAGCTTACCCCCTGTCTGGGCTGTACATGCCCCCTGGAGTCTGCTATTCTATCTGTTGGGTCGGTTGGCCGGTTTTCCCGGGAGACGTATGATGACTCGTTGCCACCCCTGACCGCGTTACCGAATAGAAAAGACAGATGCCAAGATCGCTATCCGATTTGCAGCAGTTGCGAACTGTGCTGGGCTGCTTGAACGCCGAGCGACGCGCAGGACTTGGGAAACACCCGGGAGAGACGCGATACGAACTGCGAGCTCAAGAATTTCATCGGCGACTTGGCCTGGAAGTCACCAGTCGTCGCGCCAAAGCGCGGGCGCTTGTCACGGGACAGATCGGAGTGGGAAAGTCGTCCGAACTCTCAAGGTTCTTTCGCGATAAGATAAGGGCACCCGAAGAGTTTGTTGTCTTCTGCGACCTCGAACAGGAAGAGCATCCCGAGCGGTGTGGGGCAACCGGCGTGTTCCTGGCAATTTTTCGGGATTGCTGGAAGGAAACGCGGAGGTTTGGTGGAGGACAACGGAAGTTGGAGGATCTGCGCGGGGAAATCCTGACTCGGCTGATCGACTGGCTTGGCGCCGATCAGGTCGAGCAAGACAACAAGGTGCTGTTCCGATTTGGGGGAATGGATTTTCCCGTGTTCCTGAATCGTCCCACAGAGGCCCTTGCGCTCGTACTCGGGAAGGCAGCGCAGCACGAAGCGGTGTCCGAGCCATCGGATCGGTTTGGCCTGGTACCGGACACTCTCATCAACTTACTGAACAAACTGCTTGACTGGTTCACGGCACAAATACGGGGCACGGCTCCGCTTCTGATCATCGACCACGTGGACAAGATTCGGGACGCCGCAGCGGCCGAGGACGTATTAGTGAGGGCGGTTCCGCAATGGAACCGCATCCGCGCTTCGATCGTGATGACTGCCCCGTTCGAGCACACGCTCGGCGATCTGCGAAATTCGGTGGAATCCAAATGGGGGCGACCGATCATGCTGTATCCCGTTCCTATTCCCGAATCATCATCCGAACGGATCGACTCGATCTACCTGAGGATCGCCAAGAACGCGGGGCTTGACTCGCTCATGCGCGAGGAGAGCCTGCGGTTGCTGGCACGGCACAGCGGCGGAGTTCTTCGGTTGTTCGTGCAATTCCTGATCGACGCCTGCAAAGAGGCTCATCTTGCCGGTCACGACCGAATCGAAGCGACCGACGCACGAAAAGTGATCCAAAGCGCGGAGATCGCTTACCAAGACTACACGACAAAGGAACTCGCGCTGCTGGATGAGATTTCGGACAAGGAAACAGGCTTGGGGGAAGCCGCGACTCTCTTACGATCGCCCATCGGGCTTATCGTCGGTGAACCCAAGGATGGAGGGCCCGAATTGCTCGTCCATCCGCTTGCCCGATCCGCGCTGGCCAAGTACCAGTTGAAGAAACGCAAGGCATGGGCCTGAAATGTCGACTGCCGAGCAACTTGCCTTTTCGATCAGCGTCGAGCGCCGTGGAATCCACGTTTTGCTCTGGGACGATCAAGGCGACCTTGTGCGCGCTCTGCTCGTTCTGTTTGCCGCACTTGTCGATTTGCCAACCCACGCCCTGTTGGCGTCGGGTGACGACGTGGACCGCGATTCCTTGAGAAGACTGATTGAAACTCGCATTCGGATTCCCTACAACGATCTTGAGTCGGACGAGGAACCAGAGTCGCTACGACATCGATTCTGGCTTCTCTTTCTTCAACAGGCGTCGAGCCATGCAGTGGGACCCTGGTTGAACGGTTGGCGGCGTCCGCTATCCGAACCGCCGGGTGCATTGCTGGTAGTACGTCACGCTGATTTTGATTCGTTTCAACGAAATGCACCAGACATCGCTTCGTTTGTCGGGGTGAGAATCTACGACGCATCGACAATGATATCCGTTTTTTCAAAGGCAACGCATGCGTGCTTGACGACAGATCTTCCACAGCAGATCAGCATTGCGTTGGACAAATTGCCGGGAAAACTGCCGTCTCAGCAGGAGCTTGCGTTCTGGATCAGAGAAAACGCACCAGAAGAACCTTGACACGAGTTACGCGGTATGACTCTGGACGACCTCAAGAGTGTCTTCATGGAATGCATGAAAGATGCTCTGATCTTCGAGCGAGACGTGGCAAGCGGAGGCCTTCTCGAAGTCGACTCGGTGACCAAGGAAGGGAAGAAATGGCTGGCGGTGGCTGCGGGCATAACCGAGGAAGAATCCAGGACCGTCTTCTCTGCCAATTCGGCTCGTGCGGAACGTGCAACAATCCCTCTGAACATCCCTGGCGGCGGTCAGGCATCGCTTCTCTTCGTTCTGCGGCCTACAAGTCTCCCCGTCAACGACCCTTCGACGTTCGCACGCCTGGCGCATTTTGCGCCGCAAGAGGGCATTCCACTGGTTGAGATTCGCGAGGCCTATTTCCGTTTATCGAATCTGCCCGAAAACGATAATCGTTTGAGCCATCTTCGCTGGGAACTCGACTTGGCAACAGCATATCAGCAGCCGATTGAGAAATGGCTTCATTCCTGGAAAGATCGGATACAGTACAATCCCGGGCACGCGCCATCGCACATCCATTTCAATGCGCCTCCGGTTGACGCCGAGCGCCTTGGCCAACACCGACTTGATCACACCGGGTCCGAACTGCGATTGGCCGTTGGTATTCCAAACCCGCTGGCGATGATTCTGTCACTCGCCGTTTGGATCCGCCATCAGTGAACGCCGTCTACTTGAAGTTTCCGTCTTCGGTAATGATGGCGTGCTTGCCGTGGCAGTCGGTGCAGACGGAATCGGCCAGCACGAAGCGGCCGTTGGGGCGACGTTTGTCTTCCCACTCGGCGCGAAACTTGGCCACCTCTTCCGGTTTCTTGTGCTTCAGATGGCACTGCTTGCAGAAGGGTTCGATTTCAGCGCGTCCCCAAATGACGTCGGGACGGCTGATGTTGAACTCGTCGCCGCTGTGTGTGAGCGAGTCGCCGTGGCAGGCCGCGCAGGTAATGCCCCCCTCCTCGTGGACCGAGGAAATCTTCTCGTGCTCGAAATCGGCGTGGCACACCTGGCACGAGGAATTGTCCTCGGCATAGCCGGAATCGAAGAGCAGCGGATCCTTCTCGTTGTACAACGAGTTCTTCACCCGAATCATTAGAGAGTCGTCGTCGGCATCGGCTGAAGCGGATTCGTCCGGGGTCTCGCCCGGATCAGCCAGCGACGTGCCGGGGATCGGAAGATAGCCGACCATCGCCAAAAGCGCAAACAGTGTGGCGATGGCGGCGAGTAGGGATAGGCGATGCATCGGTTGCTTCTCCTGGATGTTCCAGACCGAACAGGAACGGCCCCCCTGAGGGATCGACGGGAGTGAAAAATGGGAACTGGCTCCGAGCCCAGAAGAGGTCGAATCCTTGGGCAAACGGCTACCGCGAGGTGCCTGTCCCCTTTTTCACGGTGCGCTCCGATGGCCCGTCCGAAAAGGGGGACAGGCACCGTCGGCCGGCACCCCAAACACTTCAATACCACGTTCTCGACGGAGCCAGTCCCCCTTTTCGGACTCCCGGCTTTGCTGTTTGAGTTACACGTATTCCCAGTCGCGGAGCCACTGGTAATCGCGGGGCAGGTTCGCCCACATGTCCTTCTTGATCTCTTCGTACTTGGCCGTCTCTTCCACGTCGAACTCGCGCCGCTGGAGCACCGCCTTGGCGGCATTCTTCACCTGGTCGATCGTAATCAGACCGGGGATCGCGGCGGTAAGCTGTGGGCAGGAGAGGACGTACCGGAGCACCATGCGGGCGCGCTCGTCGTCTTCGTCCTTGGTGGCCGAGTCGGGCGCGCCGCGCGACTTGAAGACCGAGCCGCTGGCAAACGGCTTGATGCCGATCATGCCCACGTCGTTTTTCTCGAACGACTCGAACATGCTTCCGGTGGCCGCTTTCATGCTGGCCGCCGTGTAGGGCGTTACGATCACTTCGAGTTGCGGATACTTGACGACCGCTTCGGCGATCCAGGGCCGGTCGTGGCTCGAGACGCCGGTGAACCGTGCCTTACCCGACTTCTTCGCCCAGGCCAGCACCTCCATGGCGATTTCGATTTCCGCCTCGGTATTGCGGCGGCTGGTCTGTTCGTGCATGGTGATTCGCCAGAGGTCGACGTAATCGAGCCCGCCGGCCTTGAGGCCCATCTCGAAGGCCTCCTTCATCGTCGCCAGCGAACCGCCCCACTTGGGAAACCGGCTCTCGTGGGCACCGAACGAATAGCCGAAGAACATCCCCTCGCGACGGCCCTTAATCGCTTCGCCGTAGGCGATCACTTCGTGGTCCCAACAGGCGTCGATGTAGTTGATTCCGTGGTCCATGCAGGCGGCGAGCACCTCGCGGCGGTTCTTCTTAAACTCGGGCGAACCGTAGCCATAGGGGATCTTCTTCCAGTGGCCGCCGATGCATACGCCGGAGAGCCAGAGGTTGGTCCGGCCCAAGCGGCGGTATTCCATGTTTTCGTTGTAGCTGCGCGTCTTCTTCACGTCGGCCGGTGCTTCGGCTCCCGCGGCCACGCGCCCGGCGCCACCGACTCCGACGGCCGCTCCGGCCGCCGCCAAGGCGCTACTTTGCACAAACGTACGTCGCGTCACTTGCTCTTGGGTCATGTTTTCCTCCTGGCCGCCCTGCTCGGCGGGCCGGTACCGGTTTGAGAACGCCCGAATCGTCAACAACTACCCCTGGGCAGCGTGACCCTCCATTGTCAATCACTCCGGTCGGGGCGTCAAGTTGAGACGCGGCTTGGGTATTATTGACAATGGTTATTGCGAAAATCCTCGGCCGTCCGAGGTCTTCGGGGAACACGACCCTCCCCGAAGGCCGGATGAACCAGAACGAAGGAGCCGGGAAGAGAAAGAGACGACTACCCGCGTCGTCGCCGTCTCCAGCGGGCCAGGGCGAGCCCCACTAGACCGGTGGCGAAAATGAGTATATCACCCCCCTGCAAGGCGTAGGTATTCTTGGGGGTTGTCAGAACAACATCCGGCCGGTTGGAAAGAAATAGGTGGATTTACGAAAAATATGTAAAAAACATGGATCTCAGCGGGCTTTGCGATTAGATTGGAACTCGTGGAGGGGGGACTCTCCCAGGGGCGTTTTCTCTCGCCCGCTAACGACGTTGCCGAGACGTCGCCCCATTGATCGCCGTTTCGCCAATCCCTTTCGCGGAGGCATGCGATGAAGACGTTAGTTCGATGCTCCATGGTGTCCGTTGTGCTGGCGCTTCTGGTCACCGGTTTCGGTTCTTCGAGGACCCATGCCGCGCTGGTCAACTACTGGTCGTTTGACGAAGGCAGCGGCGGGACCGCCGCGGACAGCGTTGGCGGACAAACGGGCAGTCTGACCACTACCAGCAACTCACCCACCTGGGTCGCTCCTGGCGCCGCGGGATCGGCGGCGGCATTGGAATTCCACGGCAACAACGACCTGGTGCGGGTGGCCGGCTACCAGGGGATCACTGGGAAGGACCCTCGCTCGATGAGCGCCTGGATCAAGACGACCGACCAGACAGCGGGAATTATCTCCTGGGGTACGAATTCGGCGGGGGAGAAGTGGATGCTTCGCGTACAGGACAGCAACGGCCCCGATGGCACCATTCGCGTGGAGGTCAACGGCGGTTACCAGGTGGGTACGACGTTTGTGGCCGACGACGAGTGGCACCACGTGGCGGTGACATGGGAAGACGACGGCAAGAACTCCAACGTCAACGACGTTCGCCTCTGGGTTGACGGGCAACTGCAGGGCTCTGGCGCGTCGCAAGGCGAAACGATCAATACCGCGGCGGCCGACGACGTGCGTATCGGTCGCGGTGTTGCCAATGATGCCAAGCAGTTTGCCGGGTTGATCGACGAGGTGCAGATCTACAATAGCGCCCTGTCGCGCGACGAGATTCTCGTCCTGGCCGGCATGGCCCCCGATCCGTACTACGAGGCCGTACAGGCTGACAACCCGATCGCCTACTGGAGACTGGGAGAACCCTCCGATGGCAAGGCCTATAACGAAGGCTCCTTGGGAGCCCGGGTCGACGGCGACTACAACGGCGGCCCCAACCGTGGCCAACCCAGC
>JABMRP010000119.1 GCA_013202535.1 Planctomycetota bacterium | reverse complement strand
GGTATCTCCTTCTTCGCTTTCGGCGGAGCGATGGCGGCCATCCTGTTGGTCTACGGACTGACCCGATCGCAACGAGGCCTCTCGGCCGGTGCCATGCTATTGGCCGGCGTGGCGGTCAGCTTCTTCTTCTCCAGCCTGATCCTCTTCCTGCAGTACATCAGCGATCCCACCGCCACCTTTCGCATGCTCCGCTGGGTGATGGGGGGGATTGGCCGAGTGCATGGAGGCGACGTGTTCGGTGTCTTGCCCCTGGTCGTGACCGGCGCGCTGATCGTCTTCTACCTGACACACGAACTCAACCTGATCACCACGGGCGAGGAACTGGCCATCAGCCGCGGCGTGGCGGTCGACCGCATGAAGAAGGTGCTCTTCTTCGCCGCCTCGCTGATGGTCGGCGCGGTGGTCGCCGTCTGTGGACCGATCGGCTTCGTGGGACTGATGGGCCCGCACATCTGCCGCCTGTTGGTCGGGCCCGACCATCGATTCCTTACTCCCGCCACGATCGTTTTCGGCGGCGCTTTCCTCGTCCTCTGCGACACGGTAGCCCGCACCATGCTCGCCCCCACCGAACTGCCCGTGGGAATCATCACCGCCCTGCTCGGCGGCCCCTTCTTCCTCTGGCTCCTGTTGGGCCGCGGTCGAGAGACGCTGGGGTAGGACAAGGGATGGCCCCCATGGGTCCCCGGACGCTTGCACGGACTTGGCCCAGTGTCTATCATCACGGGTAGCCATGGACCACGCGGGAATCGAGGAGCATTCACATGACACGTCGACAGACGGGCCAGCCATCGCGGCGGGGATTTCTCAAGCAGGCTGCCGTGGGAACCGGATTGGGAGTAGGCGCCCTGTTACCCGGTTGCAGGGGGTCGGGAGAATCGGGACCCGGAACCGGGCGACGGCTTCGCGCGGCCTTTTCCAACGGCGGCTTGCAGGGCACCTGGTGTAAGTTGGGCAAGGATGCCGCCGAGCTTTGGGGCAATATGCTCAACATTGAGGTCGTCTGGAAGGACGGCGAGTACGACACGCAGATACAGCGAGACAAGCTCGACCTAATCGTCGACGAGCCGTGGGACTTCTGCTGCTTTCAGGCCAATCAGACCAACGCCCTGGAAGAGCCGACCAAGCGGCTGCGCGATCGGGGGATCCCGGTCATCTCGATGGACACGCTGCTGGTCGAGCGCGATCGATTGCGCGAGGTGGGCGTTTGGTGCCAGGTCACGCCCGACCACGTGGCCATGGCCGAGACCAGTACA
Organism: Planctomycetota bacterium; assembly: GCA_013202535.1. Classification (GTDB taxonomy): domain Bacteria; phylum Planctomycetota; class Planctomycetia; order Pirellulales; family Thermoguttaceae; genus JABMRP01. The sequence goes on along the minus strand of JABMRP010000119.1, from coordinate 1,723 downwards.
CAATATCTGATGGACAAGATCGGCGGTCGTGGCACCGTGATCCACATCGGCGGCGATAGTGCCCATAGCGGCGCCCGCGATCGGAACCAGGGGTTCATGAACATCGTCAAGAAGTACCCGGACGTGAAGGTGGCCGGCGACGACGACGGCGACGGCGACGGTGTGCGCTGGTGCGATTGGAATCTGGAGAAGGCCCGCGATCAGTTCGAGAGTTTTCTGGGCCGGAGCGAACCGATTGCCGGGGCGTTCTTTCATAACGACGACATGGCCCTGGCCTGTGTTCCCGCGATCAAGGGAACTCCGCACGAGAAAATGGTGGTCACCGGGGTCGATGGACAGGCCAACGGGCTGGAGGGTGTGCGCGACGGGTTGCTGGCGGCGACCACGGTAAACCCCGCGTGCTTGGTACACGTCACCGCGCTTTTCCTCGGGCAGTTTATCGCCCGCAATGAAGAGAAGGTCGAAGACGTGCCCCTGGAAATCGTGTTGCCCAGCCCGCTGGTATCGCTGGAGACGGGCAACCTCGACGCGATGTTTTACATGAGCGACCCCAAGCACTGCCTGATATGACGGCCACTTCCGCCGATACCACCGCCCCGCTTTTGCAGTGCCGCTCGATCGGTAAGCGATTCGGCCCGGTAACGGCTTTGGAGGACGTCGACTTCACGTTGCGCGCCGGCGAAGTCCACGGCCTGGTCGGCTGCAACGGGGCGGGTAAGAGCACCCTGATGAAGATCCTCGCCGGCGTGTTGCCCGACCACTCGGGCACCGTGCTGCTGGACGGGCGAGTCGCCCGGTTGGCCACTCCGCAGGCCGCATTGGCGCGGGGAATCGCCATGGTCTATCAGGAGCTTTCCGGCGTGGGACAGCTCTCGCTGGCGGAAAACCTCTTCCTTGGCCGGCAGCCGGTCGCCCGGTTCGGCCGCATCGACTGGTCGGCCATGCACACCGCGGCACGGAGCCATCTAGCCGAGTTGGAGATCGACGTCGACGTCACCCGGCGCCTCGATAGTTTTCCGCTGGTGGTTCGGCAGATGGTCGAGATCGCTCGGGGTATTCACAGCGGCGCCCGAGTGCTCATTCTCGACGAGCCGACCAGCGCGCTGAGCCCGCCGGAGACGCGACGGCTGTTCGAGTTGATTCGGCGGTTGCGCCAGCGGGGCGTGGCCATGGTCTTCATCAGCCATTTCATCGAAGACGTGTTGGAGATCTGCGATCGGGTGACGATTCTGCGCAACGGTCGGCGATTGGAAACCACCGAAAAGGGCACTCGCGACAAGCACGACGTCATCCGGGCCATGTTGGGACACGAGCTTGAAGACACCGAAGGCGGTTACGCCTCGGGCGTCACGCTGCCGCCGCCCACGGACCGGCCGCCCGTCTTTGCAGCCCGAGGCCTGTCGCTGGGCGGTGCTTTCGGCGACGTCGACTTCGAGGTTTCGCCCGGCGAGTGTCTGGGGCTGTATGGGTTCGTCGGAGCGGGGCATCAGGAACTCGTCCATACGCTGGCCGGCGCCAATCGTGCCGATGCCGGAGAAGTGCTGCTGGACGGCAAGCGGCTGACGCCGGGCCGTCCGCGCGGAGCCGTGGCCCGAGGCGTGGTGATGATGGCCGCCGATCGCGCGAAAAGCCTCTTCCCCAAGGCCGAGATCTATAAGAACGTCACCCTGGCACACCTGGACCGCGCAACCGGCCGCTGGCTGTGGGCCGAGAAGGAAATCGC
>JABMRP010001190.1 GCA_013202535.1 Planctomycetota bacterium | reverse complement strand
TATCTCATGCCCCAAGCCCTGGCCAACGCCGATCGGCTGGGTAAGTTTGGAGCATAAATGGAACTCCAAGAACAGATCGACGCTTTCCTCGCCGGCAGACCGTTTGCCGTAGTGGGCGTTTCCACTAATCGCGAGAAGTACGGCAACAAGGTGCTCCGGGCGTACCTGCAAAACGACCTGAAGGTCTTTCCCGTGCATCCGCGGGAGACCGAGATCGAGGGCCTTGCCACGGTTGCCGATCTGGCCTCGTTGCCCGAGCCGGTCCACGGCCTGTCGATCGTCACCCCGCCGCCGGTCACCGAGCGCATCGTCGAGCAGGCCGCCGCTGCCGGCATCCGCCACGTCTGGATGCAACCCGGCGCCGAAAGCCCGGCCGCCTTGCAGCGGGCCGAAGAACTCGGCATGAACGTGCTCGGCGGCGGCCCGTGCGTGCTGGTGGCGTTGCGGTATCGGGAGTAGGATGCCGCGAAGCTTGACAGGATCGGGTGAGTTCCTTGGAGTGCGGCGACTTGTCGCCGCTTTCTTTTTCCCTTCGGGATCGACATAGCTTGAGTTTCCCCGCAAGGAAACGCCCAGGAGAAGGAAAGCGACGACAAGTCGTCGCACTCCAAACCTTTCTGGACACGCTACGTCCGCTTATGGTAGATTGAACCCCTACTCGGACGTCGTCTCTCGTTTTCTCGACGGAGGATCGATCCATGCGCCAGCCGGTGGGCAGAAGCGTTCGGGGATTCTGGCGGCTTGTGGCGTTTCTCGGGTTGCCATTGGCGTGTGTCTTTCACGCCGGTTGCAGCGGTTCTTCGACCGAAATATCCCAGAAAGAGCCGGCGGCGGACGAGCAGCGAGAAGCTTCGCCCGACGCGGATGATTCGCCCGAAGGACAATTCGCCCGACTGGCCGAGAATCTGCGTCAGAAGCTGCCCGCAGCGCTGGCGGCCGACCTGGAAGGGGCCGAACTGATCGGCGGATCGTTGAAGGTCCGGAAGCCGGGGAAGTTGCAGTTCGCATTCTTCGACGGCGAGTTCGGCACCGTGCTATGGGCGTGTCGCTATCGGTTCGACTCGACGGACAACCGCTGGCGGTTCCGGAGCGTGGGATCCTTGCCCATGGCGTTTCAGATGGGAGGCCGAGAATCCGCGAACCGAGAATTCTTCCGCAATCCTTGGGCCAGCCTGACCACCGACTTGAGCGATCCCGAGGAAGACGGGTCCCGAGTGGCCGTCTTGTTGAAGAGTTGCGAGTTGGCGGCAACGGCCGGCGAGTTCAAGATAGAGCCACCGCCGGAGAACGATTCCGACGGCTCGGCCGCGCGCGCTTCGAGCAAAGGCGTGGACACTTCCTTTCTAACCGACGATCTTGCCGCGGCCGTTGTGATTCGACCGCGCCAGATCGTCACTTCCCCGCTCGTGGCCCCCTTCATGCACGAATACTTTTTCCGCCAGATGAAAAGCGGGATCGGCACGGCTCTTGATGTCCGGGAAGTCGAGCAGGTGATGCTAGCCTATGCCGATGCCGGCCTACCGGATGAGTTTCTCGACGGTGCGATCGGGGTGGTGCGTCTTGCCGAGTCCATCGAGAAAACGGAACTCCTGAATCGACTTTGTCCCGAGGGATACGACACGGTCGTCTGGGACGAGAGGACGTACTACCGGGACAAGGACACCTTCGGGGATTTTGGGATTCTGCTTGACGGCACAATTTCAGTTTACCTGCCCGACGACCGAACGATCGTTCTGGCCGAGGAGTTCCGATTGAGGCGAGTCCTGGCGTTGACGCCAGGGACGAGCCCGCTGATCGAGCGGCTTCGGCTGATCGGTCCCGAGCAAGATTATGCCGCTGTGGTTGTGTTCGACGATCTGCCGCGGCTGAAACGAGGCTTCTACCGAGACTTTCCGCGGCAAATCCCGCCGCCGTGGGGGCCGTTGTTGGAGATTCCGAAATCTGCCAAAGCCGCCACGTTGACGGTCAGTTTGTCGAGCGATCCGGCCGTGCGGCTCGAACTCGAGGCCCTGGAAGACGACCAAACGGCCAGACTGGGAGTATTGCTTGGCAGTGTGGAGACGATGCTTGCCGACGCGTGTCGCGCTGGAGTAAGTCTGCTTCGTGGCGAATTGCCCGGCGAAGAGGTCGCGCCTTTGGTGACACTACTGGAAACGTTGCCTGAAAGCTTCCAGATCGCGACCCATTTGGATCGCACGATCGCCGAACTGCGAAGGCTGGCCTCTCTGGACGCCTTTCCCGACAAGACCGGATCGCTGGCGAAAATTGCGCAGGCTTGGGCCGAAGACATGGACCATGCGATGAGGCTGTATGGCATCGGCATAGGCGCGCGGTACTACCGCGGCACCAACTGGGGCTTCCCGGTGTCTTACACCACGGATGACGACGGAAAACCGCTGCTGAGTTGGCGAGTCGCATTCGTTCGCATGATGGCTGATGACGTGATCTACGAGTCCCTGCACCTCGACGAACCGTGGGATAGCGATCACAACATCAAGGCGGCCAAGATCAAGATCGAGTTATTCGCCACACCGGGAGCCAAACCCGGGATGACCTCCCTGATGGCCGTCGTCGGTCCCGGGACCGCCTGGGACGAACGAGCACGAATCGGCGACTGGAGCATGGCCGACGGTCGGGGCACCACGATTCTCTTTGTCGAGGCGGGACTCGATAAGGCGGTGCCATGGACAAAGCCGGGCGATCTACCGTTCGTGCCCGACGACCCGATTTCCGCACTGGGCAACATCCCCGACGACGGCTTCTGGGTCGTCTTCTGCGACGGCGGCGTGTTGAAGTTGCCCAAAGACATCCCGAAGGAGATCCTGAAAGGCCTGTTCACCGCCGACGGAGGTGAGGAGGTGTGGGAGTACCTAAAACAACTGCCGCGGCGGCCGTACCCTCGGACTTACCTGTAGCCACCGTCGCCAGACGGCGGGATGCGACTCAACCCACGGTCTGGCGACCGTGGCTACCGCGGGCGTTTCCCCCGGCCGCCGGGCTTCTTGCCGGGCGTTGACGGTACGGCCGGTCTCGGAGTGGGAGCGGTCGAAACATACGCTCCCGTGCCGTCGGTCGACCACCGGAGATCGGCTTTGATCTTTTCGTTTTCGATGTACGGATCGGCGTGCTTCTGGCCGTAGGCGACGATCTGACGCGCAAGCTCGCGGACCGTTTCGCGGTATTTCGGATTGGTAAAGCAGTTGACCAACTCGTCGGGGTCTTCTTCGAGGTCGAACAGCCAGGGATCGCCGGCCGGCGAATAGATGAGCTTGTAGCGATCGGTGACCGCGGCCAGCCAGTTGGCGCGTTGCCCGCCCGTGCCGCGGATGAAGGTGATGTCCTGCCAGTCGGCGGGCGCCTTGCCGGTGGTGAGCAGCCCGGAAGCGTCGCGACCCTCTTCCTTGCCGGCCGTGGCGACGTCCATCAGCCCGAGAATCGTGGGCAGAAAGTCGACGCAACCCAGCGCTTCGTCGACGACCGTGCCGCCTTTGATCTTTTCGGGATAGTAGACCACAAACGGGATCTTCGCCGAGCCTTCGTACGGCACGCCCTTGTTCTGCCGGTGATGTTCACCTCGCAGATCGCCATGGTCGGCGGTGAAGACGACGATCGTGTTCTCCATCAGGCCCTGTTCGCGTAGCGCGTCGAGGATCTTGCCGACGTTGTCGTCGATGCACTTGACCATGCCGTAATACTTGGCCATGTCGGCGAAGTTGCCGGCCGGTCGTCCCCAAGTCGGCAGACCATCGTGCGGCTTGTCAAATGTGCGGGGAATGGCGTAGGTTTGATCGGCGAACATCGTATCATACGGCGGTCGCACGGTATCCGGGCCGTGCGGGTCGGGCAGACTGACCATGTAGCAAAATGGCTTAGCCTTATTCGCCGCGATGAACTCGACCGCCCGGTCGGCAAGGAAATCGGTCGTGAACGACTTTTCATCGGCGCCCTGCACGCCGTAGCTCGGTTTGCCACCCGTCCGGGCTTTCACCCGTGGACCTTCGGACGTCTCCTCCAACTGTTTCCAATGCCCGCGGTTGAACATATAGCGGTTGTCGGCAAACCCGAACTTCCGCGCCGGTTCCCATTGCGGTTTGCCCGAGCCGTCCAAGTGCCACTTGCCCGCGTAACCGGTGGCGTAACCCTTGCGACTGAGGATCTCGGCAAAGGTGACCACCTCGTCGGCCAGCGCGATGTTGTTGGTCACCACTGGCGTATTCTGCGGGTAACGGCCCGAGACAAACGCAGCCCGCGACGGCGAGCAGACGGGCGTGGTGGCATAGAAACTCGTACAAAGCGCCCCCCGCTCCGCCAGCCAATCGACGTGCGGCGTCTCGACAACCGCCTTGCCCCACATCAGCGCCTGTTCCGGCGGCAGCATGTCGCGATAGCAACCCAGCGTGCGAAAGTTATGTTCGTCGGTGTGAATGACGACCAGGTTCGGCTTCCCGGCGTTGGCCACCAATGGTGCCACCAGGAGGACCGCGAAGACGGACAAACGAAGGAGTGATTTCATGGCAAGGTTTCCAATGGGTTTGATCGTTTAGCCCAGGCACTTGTGCCCGGCGTTTCGAAGCACGGTTGCCCCGAAGTATACCCCGAAGAACGCCCGGTTCTCAAACAAAAGGCGATCGATCCGGTTCCCGTGAGGAGTTTGATGGACTCACTCCCGATGACCGATGGCGTATCCTGCCATTCCTCCGATGAGGGCACCGATGAGGGCGCAGACAATCCAGAGAACTCCGGCGGCGTGTTCGCCGGGTACGCTCAGCACCCGTAAGACTCCTATCACCAAGGGAACCGTCGCGCCATACAGACCACCTTGGATCACGCGTTTGGCTCTGCCCCGTATCTCTACCTTGCCTCGGAAGATGGCGAGCAAGAGGCCCGCGACTGCTCCGAAGGCCATGACGCCCACAATCGTTCCCGGGGGTAGGTCGGCAACTTCTCCGCGAAGCACCGCATACTGTCCGACGGAGAAGTAATGGACCGTGCCAAGAACCATTACCGCGAAGATGGCCCCGGCCATTCCTCCCACGGCGCCTCGGGCAGCCGTTCGCAAGAAACCGGTCCATGTCTTCCGCATGATTGGCTCCTGTCATTAGGAACGATCGGACGCGGAAGCCGTGAGTCCATCGTACGCCCTGTTTCGATCTGCTGCAAGCCGCCGCCCCCCGGCAAAGCCGGGGGCTGAGAGGGGGTGTTAGCGGCACGGGCGAGACACCAGCGGCACATGCCCCGACGGCACGTTGTGTGTGTCGAGCCGCTGAATTTTGGCACCCAGCCGGTTGAGCTTCTCGTCGAGTTGCTCGTAGCCGCGGTCGAGATGGGCGATGTGGTCGATGACGGTTTGGCCACGGGCGGCCAGGGCGGCGAGAACCAGCGCGGCACTGGCGCGCAGGTCGGACGCTTTGACGCGGGCGCCGACGAGTTGCTTCACGCCGGTGACGGTTGCCGTATCACCGCGGCGAATGACCCGGGCACCGAGCCTTGCCAGTTCGGCGACGTGTTGGAAACGGTCGGGAAAGATACGATCACCGATGGTGCTTCGGCCCGGGGCCAACGACAGCAGGGCCGTCCATTGGGCCTGTACGTCGGTCGGCATGCCCGGATAGGGCGAGGCGACGATGTCCAGCGGTTGCGGGC
>JABMRP010001189.1 GCA_013202535.1 Planctomycetota bacterium | reverse complement strand
TCCATGTATGGCAGAAGCATCGGCATCCCTCCCGAAAAACGGCCACAGCCTCCCGCCGCGGCACGCCCCAATATCGCAAGATTGCCGAAATTACCCAATACCATTTTCCGAAGCCTCCGGAGGCGCCGGCTTTTACAGTTTGGCCGGCGCCTTCGGCTGGGCGTTAAACGATCGAGTGGCCCTGTGTAACGAGGATTCAGGAGAAATATCATGCGTATCACCGGCCTCTTGCTCATCTGCCTGATGCCCGTCTCGGCATTTGCCCAGTCGCCCGAGCGGCCGCGGAAACTGCCGATCACCGTTTCCAAGGAAACGACCCGCATCACCGAGCCATTGCGCGAGGACGGCAGTGTCGATTACATCGCCGCACTGAACCAGGAGGCCAGCCGGGGCGTTACGCCCGAGAACAACGCCAATGTGCTGCTCTGGAAAGCGATCGGGCCGAAGGACATCGACGAGGAGAGCCGCGCCGCCTATTTCCGCGCACTGGGCATGGATCCGCTGCCGGAGCAGGGCGACTACTTCGTGTCGATGAACGAGTTCGCCAATACAGAGAAACTCGACTCGTTTGAAGACCACCAAGACGCGGCCATGACGGGCCCTTGGTCGAAGAAACAATACCCGGACGTGGCCCGATGGCTGCGGGCCAACCGCAAGCCGCTGGAGTTGGCCGTCGAAGCGATGCGCCGGCCGCGTTACTACTCGCCGCTGGTTGCCACGGGCGAGGATTTCATGCTCATGGCCGTGATGCTGCCGGGCATTTCGGAATACCGCGGGATCGGCCGCGCGCTGGTCGCCCGGGCGATGTTACAAGCCAAGGCGGGCCAGATCGAAGCGGCTCACGCCGACCTGATGGCCTGTCATCGGCTGGCCCGGCTCGTGGCCCAGGGGCCCACGCTAGTCGACTCGCTGGTCGGCATCGGCATCGAGGAGATGGCCCTGTTTGCGGACGCGGCACTGGCCCACTTCGGCAATCTCACGGCCGATCAGACTCGCGCGCTGCAAGCCGATCTGGCCGCCCTGCCGGCCCTGTCGCCGGTCGTCGAGAAGATCGATCGGGGCGAACGCTACATGTTTCTCGATTCGGTCGCCACGATCGCCCGACTGGGACCCAGCTCGCTATCGGGCTTGTCGCTGGAAGTGGGAGGAAGAGAGAAAGACGCGACACGGCGCATGATGGAGACGATGGCGGCCAACGCCGTCTTCGATTGGAACGCCATTCTGCGCATGGGCAACTCGTACTACGATCGGCTGGTCGACGCGATGAACCGGCCCACGCACGCCGAGTGTGCCGCAGCCATGGATGTGATCTCCCAGGAGATCGCGTCACTGGCCGCCCGGGCCAAGGACCGGAAGCAACTCGTTTGGGAAGTCCTCAAGGCCGGCTCGGTGCGGCAGGTGGCCTCGAAGTACATGGGCAACATTTTCCTCGCCCTGCTGCTGCCCGCTCTCGACATGGTCAAGATCGCGGAAGACCGTGCGACAACGAATCTTCACCTTACCCGCGTGGCCGTCTTGCTGAGCGCCCATCGGACCGAGAAGGGCGCGTATCCCAAGAAACTTGCCGAACTGGCGGCCGGCGACGATCTGCTGGAAGACCCGTACAGCGGCAGACCGTTTGGCTACCGCCGGCAGCGCGGCGGTTTTCTCCTTTACAGCATCGGCCCCAACGCAATCGACAACCGGGGCCTCGACCGCCGATTCGACGAACGGCTTCACGCCGACCCCGACGCCGACGACATCTCGCTGCGCATGCCACCGCGAAAACCATAGCCCCAGGAGTTCTGTCATGTCCACGACAAAGACACGGCCTGGCACGCTTGCCGTGATCGCTCTCGCGGCGGTCGCCTACACGGCGGTTTCCACCTCGGCGGTGTTGGCCGACGGCAAGATGGTCGCGCCGGCCGACTACCAGGGGTCGGTCGAAGAGCGAGCCCAGGAAGCGATCATTATCTTCCACGCGTCCGATGAGCCGGGCGGCGCGACCGAGGACATGATCCTCAAGGTGAGCGTCGTCGGAGAAGTCGAAAGCTTCGCCTGGATCGTGCCCTTTCCCAACGAACCGACCGTCGAGGAGGAAGACGCCCAACTGTTTCGCGAGCTTTTCGACTACGTCGAGGCGCGGCGGGTCCGCCAAGGGTGGGGTCATAAATCCGAATCCGACGGAGCCACCCCCGAGGCAAAATCCGCGGAGACCCCCGTCGAGGTGCTCTCGAACAAGGTCGTCGGATCCTACCGGGTGGCGGTGGTCCGCGAGAACACGGCCGGGGCCCTCAATGGATGGCTTGCCGAGAACGGCTATCAGACGCTCGACGACGCCGACGACGTGCTTTCCTTCTATCGAGAAAAAGGGTACGTCTTCGCC
>JABMRP010001188.1 GCA_013202535.1 Planctomycetota bacterium | reverse complement strand
TCGGGCTTCATGTCGTCCCAATAGATCTTGCGGCACTGGAGCGTGAGTTCGGCTTCGGCAAATCCGGGGGCGGCGATCTCGGTCGAGGCGGTCGGCGTGAGACCGGCATCGGCGATCTTGTCGCCGTCGCGTCCCGATCGGGTGCCCAGCAACTGCAGCGCCGGGCGATGCGACGGGCCGAACGCGCAGAGCGTGAACGTGTCGTATTGCTCGATAAACTCGAATGTATACCGCACCGGACGGACCACGACCTGGGCAAATGGCTTGCCCCACATGGTCCCCAGGCTCCCCCAGCCGACCGTCATCGTGTTGAAATGTCCGGTGGAAAAATCGCCGGCGGTTAGCAGCAGCCATTGGTTGGCCCACAGGTCGTGGACGCGGGCCTGAAGCTGGTCCAGCGGGATCGATTGGGCGGTCATGGAGATCCTCTCGGGTTTCTTTTCAAAGGGGCTCGCGTATAGTACATTGAAGTGGTCGTTTCGCGGCTGTTAAGCATGTTGTAGCCGACCGCCCGAGATGCTTCAACCGGCCACCGTCCCTTTCCACGGAGCACTGCCATGAAATGTAACGATTTTCGCCGCTTCCGGAGCAGCGGTCTGTTGTTGATCGCCGCGGTCGTCCTGCTGTTCGCCAACTCACCGGCCCGTGGCATGTACATGCGCCCCGATCTGGTCGAGGTGCCGGTCGATCGGCTGGTGGCGAACCTGACCAAGTTGGTCGAGGCGAACCCCGAGGACGGCGCCCGACTGTTGAATCTGGCCCGACTGCACGGCATGGCCTACGCCCAGAAGAGCGACACGGCGCGTGCGTGGCGTGGCCGGGAAGATCGGGGCGCATGGTATGGATACGAACCGAAGCATGTGCCGTTTTCCGCCAAGCCGACCGACGATCCGGCGAAGCAAGCGGCGGCGTTGGCTCATCTGCAAAAGGCATCGGCCATCTACGCCAAAGCAATTGCCGCGGCTCCGGATAATCTAGCGGCCCAGCTTGGCTACGGCTGGTGTCTGGCCGAGGCGGGGAAAAAGGACGAAGCGGTGGTCCAACTCCGCAAGACGGCCAAGGCCGCTTGGGCAAAGGAGAAGAACTCGAATCACGCCGGCCTGGGTGCCCGGTTTTTCACCACCGAGGCCGCCTCGTATCTGATCCCCTTGCTCGACAAGACCGGTGACGCCGCGGAAATCGCTACACTCGGGCAGCGGACGAAGAAGCTGATGTCGCTACCCCGCCCGATCACGCCGATCGCCGTGCCGCTGGTCGACGGCCTTGGGGCTGCCGATCTGATCGATCGGGAAGCCCGAGTTTCTTTCGATGCCGACGGATCGGGCCGCCGGCGCACCTGGACGTGGATCACCCCCGAAGCCGGTTGGCTGGTTCTTGATCGCCACGAAACGGGCCGTATCGACTCGGCCTTGCAGATGTTCGGCAACGTGTCGTTCTGGCTCTTCTGGAACAACGGCTACGAGGCGCTCGGGGCGCTGGACGACAATGCCGACGGGCAGCTCACCGGTGGCGAACTCCGGGGGCTGGCCATCTGGCGCGACGCCAACGGCAACGGCCGAAGCGAAGCGGGCGAAGTGCGCTCGCTGGCGGCGTGGAGAATCGAAGCGCTGTCCTGCCGGTTCGAGATCGACGCCAGTCACCCCGACCGCATCGCCTTCTCGCCCGCGGGGGTCACTTTTTCCGACGGCACCCTCCGCGCAACGTACGACGTGATCCTCCACCGTGACGCGCCCGACCGGCGGGCCGGGGAGTGAGCGTTCCATTGCCTCTGGTGTTCGCAACCGTCGAATGGGTTAACGTGATCACGCACTTCGGCGGCGCTGCGGTGTTTGCCGTCCTGGCGATCCCGCTGGTGCGTCGCGGGCGAGGTAGCGCCGCCCGGGTGTTTCTTCTCTCGGTGTTTGCCTTTTCCGCCGTGCTTCTGTTGTCGATCAGCGGGGCTTACCATCTGCTGGCCGAGGGCGGCAACGGGCGGGCCGTGATGCGGCGGATCGATCACGCGGCCATCTTCGTGCTTATCGCCGGGACGTTTACCGCGGCACACGGGATCCTCTTTCGGGGCATCTGGCGGTGGGGCATTCTGCTGCTGGTCTGGTCGGCGGCAATCACGGGCATCACGTTGAAATCCGTCTTCTTCAACGACGTATCCTACGGGCTCGGCGTCGCGTTCTACTTGGCGCTTGGCTGGGTGGGTATGATCGGCGGCACGGAGATCTGGCGTCGCTGGGGGTTTCGGTTCGTCGCACCGATGCTCTGGGGCGGGCTGGCCTACACGGCCGGTGCCGTGATCGATCTGGCCGAGTGGCCGACGCTCATCCCCGGCGTCGTCGGCTTCCACGAACTGTTCCACGTGGCCGTGCTGATGGGCGTTGCGTTTCACTGGAAGTTTGTCCACAGTTTTGCGGACGGCCGTTTACCCGGGCAGGAGTTTCCGGGCTCAACGGTTGCACCTTAAAGCCGCCAGACCGAGTCACTCGACGGACGCCGCCGCATCGTCGGCCGGTTTGGGCAGCGCGTCCCAGGGAGCGGCGTCGAGCCCCGGGCGGAAGGTCGCCGGAAAGTCCACCGACGACGGCTTTGCCGGCTTGGATGGTCCCGTCCGCGACCGTGTCGCGGGTCGCGCCGCTTGTCGGCGGGGCGGTTTCTTCAGCTCGGCCGGACCGGCGAACAGTTGCTCCCGAAGACGCAGCAATCGAGCGGCTTTGGTGCGAAGTTGAGGATCCAGATTGGCCGGGTCCAAGCGTTGCGGCTGAAGAAACAGGCAGGCCGGATCGCGAAGCCGGTGATATCGGGCTACCTGAAAGAGCAGCCACCAGTCGATCCATCGCAGCCGGTGCGCCCGGCACAGGCGAAAGAACAATCGCCACGGTTCGTCGCGCATGTGTGCGGGCTTATCGCTCTTCAGGGCCTGAAACAGGACCATCATCAGGGCGATCACACCGAAGATGATGATGAAGACCGCGAGCACGTACCCCGTGGTTCCCCGTCCGTTGTCGCCTCGAAAGGCCGACGAGAACCCCTCCCAGTCGATTTGCTGGGCCCAGAGATGGGCCAACAACAGCGGCGCGGTCATGGCCTGCCCCCCGGCTGCTGCTGGGAAAGCGCGGGAATCCGATGGGCACGTTGGGTCAAGTGATCGCGGTACTGGAGACTCTCCCGGGCCGATTCCCGCACCGAAACGCTCGAATCGAGCAGAGCGTTTTGTAGTCCCTCTCGACTGGCAACGGACCCGGACAGGGCCAGTACCGAAGCCGCCAACGCGCGAACGATGTGGTCCTTGTCGTCCAGAAGCGCGATCACCGCGTCGTCCAACTCGGCGACCGCGTCGATGGTGCGAACGACCTCCAGGGCCCGCAACCGCCGGCCACGCGAGCCGGACGTCATTTCCTCGCGCAGCAGGGGGATGGTTTGTGTGTCGATCTTCTTGACGAACTGCCCGGTGGTGTAGCGGACGTCTTCCTCGAGCATGTCGAACGCGCCGAGGTAACGCCGGAAGCTGAACTCGCCGAGGCTTTCCCGAGTGGCCTGGCGAACTTCCGGATGCGGGCTGTCGATCAACTCGACCATCCGGGGAAAAACACCGGGGATGCTCCGCCGCCGCAATTGGAGGAGAATGGCGGCCTGAACGACGGGGTCTTCGTCATCCAGCGAGCGCAGGGCCAGCGTGTTGGCCTCCGCGCCGCGATACGCTCCCAGGGCTTCGGCAGCCGCGCGCCGGCCTTCCCGCTTGCCGTGCAGCAAGAGATGTTCCACCGAGGCAAACACTTTACTCGGAGGAATCCCCGTCTTGGCGATCAGAGAAACCGCGCTACCCTGTTTCGGGCCGTCCAATTGGTCCAGAATCGGCATCGAGGGAGTCAGCCAATCGAGCGAGCGGATTCGCTTGAGGTTCTTGGCAACGACCGGCGAGTCGTCCTCGGTCTTGGCGAGAAACGGAACCACGAATTCCAGGTCGTGGCGCTTGGCGATCACCAGGAAGATCGAGGAGGGAACGTGCGGGTCGTCGAGACACGCCAGCAGCAGATCGATCACGCCCGTCCGATCGCTGCGTTTGAGGAAATCGATAATCGGCAGATAATGGGAATGGTGTGGATCGTGAAGAATTTGCCCCAGCGCGTCGTTGCCGGGACCGGCCAGAAGCACGAACGCCTCGATGACTTCCGGCCGTGGCGGTTTGCCCGGCTTTTGCAGAGCGAGCTGGAGGCTCTGGGTGACGTGAGTCCGAATCCACTGTGGGTCGCGCCGGTCCGGCGAGTCGCTTCCGTCGGTCAACTCGCGGTCTAACAACTCGACCAACTCCGTCATCGTGGCAACCGAACGCTCCGCATTTGGGTTGGAAGGATCCTCCATGACCGTCAGCAGCACGGGAATCAGATCGTATTCGCGAAACCAAATCGCGGTTTGGCAGGCGTTGGCATGTGTTTGCGGGTCGGAAGAGAGCAGCGCGTTGCGCAACGCCCCCGACAGGCGGCCGCGGTGTTTCTCGACGATCGCCTTCCAGTGGGCGTTCAATGCCGGGAGCCGCTGGAGCACTTCGCGATGCCCGGCCGGGTTTCGAGAGGCCAACAGCGCCCGAAACGCGCCCTCGCACACTGCGGCGTCCGGCGAGTCCAAGGCCGCGATCAAGACCCGCGCAGCCGCCGTGTCACCGTTGGCGGCGAGCGTCTCGAAGGTGATGGACAGGCCCGTTTTCATTGCGCATCTTCGCTTTATGGTTACAATACCTCCTATTGGTAATCGGCTCGGAGTGGGCCGAAACTCCAATTTAGTCGGAATAGTCTGCCTATTCCACCTAGAATTAAGGGTGGCGACCGTGTCAATGCCTTGATTTCCGGACACGGATGCTTGACACTATTATTTGGAAACCCGGTCGCCGGGCGAACCGGTACGCAAAACACACCCACGAGAGGGGTGAGCGCCCGGGTCGCCAGATCCGGGGTGGAGAACCCGCCCTGGAGACCGATCTCGCCAGAAATCGATACGAGGACCGTCGACGATGCCTGTTCCGTCAAACGCTTCGGATTTGCTGGACCGAGAATTCCTGGCCGTGCGCGCCAGATTGATCGATTTGGCCGCTACGCTGGACCGCTTGGACCGGGCAGCCGGGTCGGCGGATGACGACCCGCGCATGGACCAGATTCGTCGCAGTCTCGAAGTGCTCCATTCGCCCGGCTCTGGACGTGCCGAGAAGCTCCAGATGCTTTTCTCGCTGCCCTATGAAGAGATTTGGCGGAGTAAGGTGTAGCGATTGGTCATTGGTAAGCCGTTTTTTCAATAGGTTCTTTCCGCGAGAGTACCCACCGCCATGTTCTTCTTCGATCCCCACATTCACATGGCCGCCCGCACCACGGATGAGTTCGCCACGATGGCCAAGATGGGCTGCGTGGTGGTCGGCGAACCGGCTTTTTGGATGGGATATGACCGCACGGGCGTGGATAGCTTCGTCGACTATTTTCGCCAGTTGACCGAGTGGGAACCGAAGCGGGCCGCCAACGTCGGAATTCAGCACTATGCCTGGATGGGAATCAACGCCAAGGAAGCCGAGGACGTCGGCTTCAGTCGGGAAGTGATCGCCATGCTGCCCGAATTCCTCGCGCGGAGCAGTGTGCTGGGCGTCGGCGAGATCGGCCTGCACAAATGCACGGCCAACGAAGTCACGACGATGCTGGAACTGATCGATCTGGCCATGAAGACCGACGAGCAACTTCTCTTCCACACGCCTCACCTGGAAGACAAGTACAAGGGCACCCGGATGATCCTCGACGTGTTGCACGGCGATTCGCGGATCGACCGAAGCCGGGTATGCGTCGACCATTGCGAAGAGCACACGATTCGTCTGGTGTTGGAGGCCGGATACTGGGCCGGTATTACCATGTATCCGACGTCCAAGGCCAACCCCGAGCGGACGGTCGACATGGTCGAGATGTACGGCGCGGATCGCATCCTGGTCAACTCGTCGGCCGATTGGGGACCCTCGGATCCGCTGGCCGTGCCCGCCTTCATGGCCGCCATGCGCCGCCGCGGCCATCCGCAGTCGCTGATCCGCAAAGTCGTGTACGAAAACCCGCTGGCCTTCTTCAACCAGAGTCGCAACTTCCAGTTCTCGGCGCCCGAAGCGTAGCACCCCGAAATCCCACGCCCCGCATCGTTGTTCACGGAGGAGCCCCCACTTGTCATCCCGTCTCAACACGGTTCAAAACGAAGACTGCATCGCCGGGCTGAAGAAGCTCGACGACGGCATGGTCGATCTGGCGTTTGCCGATCCGCCGTTCAACATCGGCTACGATTACGACGTCTACGACGACAAACTCCACAGCCGGCAATACCTGGATTGGAGTCGGCAGTGGATGGCCGAAATCGTTCGCGTGCTCAAGCCCGACGGCACTTTTTGGCTGGCCATCGGCGATGAATACGCGGCCGAGTTGAAGATCATGCTCCAGGAACTCGGGCTGACGTGCCGAAGCTGGGTGATTTGGTATTACACCTTCGGCGTGAACTGCAAGAACAAGTTCAGCCGCTCCCATGCCCATCTCTTCCACATGGTCAAGGACCCCGAGGCGTTCACGTTCAACGCCGACGATCCGGCGGTCCGCGTGCCCTCGGCACGGCAATTGGTCTACGGCGACAAACGGGCCAACCCCAAAGGCCGGCTGCCCGACGATACCTGGATCCTTCGCCCCCAGGATCTGCCCGAGGGATTTCGCTCCGACGGCGATACGTGGTACTTTTCGCGAGTTTGCGGCACGTTCAAGGAACGGAAGGGGTTTCATGGATGCCAGATGCCCGAGCAGTTATTGGGGCGGATCGTACTGGCCTGTAGCCACGAGGGCCAGCTCGTGTTGGATCCCTTCGTGGGCAGTGGAACGACCTTGGCGGTGGCCAAGAAACTCAAGCGGAAATTCCTCGGCTTCGAGCTGTCGGCCGACTATTGCGAGGAGATCAAGAGACGACTCGGCCGGATCAAGCCGGGCACTTCGCTCGACGGCGTGGCCCATCCGCTGACCAGTGCTCCCGACACGGCCAACGGATGCCGGCTGGACCAGCGGCAAGCACGGAAGAAAGCGACACGCGGTAAGAAGTCGAAGCCGAAAGAACAGACGCGAACGTTGTTCTGAACCGATGACATCGAGATGCCCATGAAATTCGCGATATGCAATGAGACATTTGCGGACCGCCCGTTGGACCGGGGGTTTGCGTTTGCGGCCCAGTGTGGTTACACGGGCGTGGAAATCGCCCCGTTCACGATCGCCAACGACGTGACCGACATCTCGGCTGACCAGCGGATCGAGGTGCGCCGGCAGGCCGACGCGGCCGGGTTGGAGGTCGTCGGATTGCACTGGCTGTTGGCCAAGACCGAAGGGCTCTACATGACCACGCCGGAAGCCGACGTGCGGGCCAGGACGTCGGCCTACTTCGGCCAGTTGGCCCGATTCTGTGCCGACGTGGGCGGCAAGGTGATGGTCTGCGGCTCCCCCCAGCAGCGAAGTCTGCTTCCGGGCGTGGGGCACGAGGAAGCGATGAAGTACGCGGCCGATGTATTTGCCGCCCTCGTGCCCGTGCTGGAGGAGACCGACGTGATCCTGGCTCTGGAGCCGCTGGCACCGGCGGAGACGGATTTTCTCCAGACGGCGGCCGACGCCGTGCGGCTGGCCGAGATGATCGGTTCGCCACACGTGCGATTGCACCTCGACTGCAAGGCCATGTCGTCCGAAGCGGTGCCGATTCCCGAACTGATCCACCGGCATCATCCGATGCTGGCCCATTTTCACGCCAACGACCCCAATCTACAGGGGCCCGGTTTCGGGGATCTCGATTTCCTGCCCATCTTCGAGGCCCTGGGGCAGGTCGACTATCAGGGCTGGGTCTCGGTCGAGGTGTTCGACTACGATCCCGGGGTCGAGAATCTGGCCCGCCAGAGCATCGACTACATGCAGACCTGTCTGGCCCGTCTGGCCGACTCGTGTTAGCTCGGTCGCGGGCGACCGGAAGCCAAGCGGGGCGGACGGCACACGGAGTGTGCCTGCTACTTGGCCTCCGGCCCTTCCTCATCTGTCGCTTCGACAGACATTCTGACGATTCACGTCCACCACAAAGGAAATGTCCAAGCGATCGAACGCTTGCATCGGTGCGGCAATTCCTTCTCGCATTTCCAACTCACGTTCTTCCGTGTACAACGGTGTCAATCTGTAGAACTGAATCGTCTTCCCGTCAGACCTCTTCAGATGGCGGTCGGCCAGTAACAGCATGGATGTGAACGGAACACTCGGCGCCATGGGCTGAGGCGGCTCTTCACGAGCCGCGATCGTCACCGGGCCGCCGAGCCACGCACCTTGTTGGTGTGGGTATTTCGCAAGCCAGCGCAGCCAGTGGATAGGCCATCCGAAATCGGCATCAGCGATTTCCATGTACTTCCAGTCTGCGGGCAATTCTATGTAGAGTTCGGCGTGGGCGTACTCGGAATCTTCTCCGGCGGGAACTTTCATCGGGGTCGTGCTCATGCCGGTCGTAAAAAACGTGACGCAGCTTCGCTCCGGTGACGAGGGAACGACGTGAACGGCGATTGCCGGCTCCGTGGGCACGATCTCAATGAGCGATTGCTTCCGCACCGGCCCGAAGTGTTGGGCGAAATAGTCGACGATCTCGTCGCCGGTTGTTTCCGTTTCCCCGGGTTCCTCAAATCCCTCCGGCAGCACGCACCCTCGGGACCGAAGATATTCGGCGACGTCCTCCTTGCCCCAATCGACCGCCGTGCTCAGCGCATTCATCGGATCGTCGGTGTTCTCGTTCACGAAAACCTCATGGAGGTCCGCCCCGTGAGCTTCCAGCAACTTGACCAGCTCCAAGGAATGCGTACTGTCCTCCGTGATCGCGCCGATAACTATCTTCCTGTGATTGGCGTTTGCGCCGTGCTTGAGAAGCAGCGCGGCCATCCGCGGATCATCACACGTCAATGCGTCGTCCACTCGTGCCCGGGCTAAACGCCTACTGCCCGACGCGAATCGCCTTCTCGGACACTTCCCCCTCGGCATCGCGGAGGTGCTTGTCGAAGAAAATGCGTACCTGCCGAAGCAACTCGTCGCTACGAAATCCGCCGTGGCCGCCTTCGGTGACGGTGATGAACCGGGTCGGCGCGCCGGCCTTTTGTAACGCTTCGGTCAGGCGCTGGGACTGGTTGTACGGCACCAGCGGGTCGGCCGTGCCGTGGACCACCAGCATCGGCGGGTCGTCCTTGCTGGTGTAGGTGATCGGCGAGGCACCGCGGGCGGTGTCGAGCGTCTCCTGCAGCGGGCCGCCGACCAACTTCGACTCGGGCGAATCGGCCGCGTCGTGGTCCATGCGGCTGGGGTACTTGCCCATGGCCGGCAGGTCGCTGGGGCCAAAGTAGTCGACCACGCAGTTTACGCGGCTGCTGGTATCGGTGTACTTGCCGAGATCGCCTTCGAGCTTCTCAACGTCGCCGCTGGTGCCGAGCATGGCCACGAGATGACCGCCGGCGGAGCTTCCCCAGACGCCGATCCGGTCGGGGTCGACGTGGTGCTCTTTGGCATGGGCCCGAAGCCAGCGGATGGCCGCCTTGCAGTCGTGAATCTGGGCCGGCCAAATCGCTTCGCCGGTCAGCCGATAG
>JABMRP010001187.1 GCA_013202535.1 Planctomycetota bacterium | reverse complement strand
GGCGGCGAGACGAACGGCTTGCCGCCCGGTGTGTGCTCGGCAAGCAGGGGCATCTGCGGCGGTTGCTTGCGCGGCCGCAACGGCATCGGACTCTGGCAAGCGACGGCCGGGTCGCGGTAGATCAATTCCTTGTTGCCGAACGCGTCGACCAGATAGATCCCGTAGTTGCCGCGTACATGCGTTCCGCCCTGGCGTCCGGCGCCCGGTTTCATGTTCGTGTCGTAAACGCAAAGCTGATAGTTCTCGCTCAGCGGCCAAGGCGTGCCGTAAACTTGGGCACCGCCCTGGCTCTCGGGGAACTTCACCTCGGGCGTGAACCGCTTGACCGGGGCCATGGCGTCGTCGTCCTCGATTCGCGGATCGATCACCACGATCGAGCCAAACGCCTGTCCGTGGTGCGGTGCGGCGGTGGCCACGAAGCGATGCGAACCGGGGATGGCGCGGCAGTCGAGTTCCATGTCGGGCCGGGTGTTGCGCGGGGAGAAATTGCCATGCACGGCCCGCGAGTCGCGGCCGTCCAGCGTAGTGACCCACGGCATGTGTGCCGTGCAGCCGTAACGATCGACGTAATCCCAACGCGTGTAGAGGATCCGCCCGTCGTTCGTTACGCTGGGGTGCCATTCATTGGTTTCGTGGAAGCTGAGGCAGCGAATATCCTCGCCGTCGGGCAGCATGTCGAAGAGCGTATACGTCGGACAGACCCGGCCGCAACGCAGGTATCCGCCGCGCCGTTCGCTAATGAACGCCAACCGCCCGTTGGGTAGCCAGCAGGGATCGAAATCGTTCCAGGTGCCGTCGGTCAGTTGTTCCAAGCCCGAGCCGTCGACATTGACGCGGAACACATGGTACGACCATCCCTCGTCCCAATGGCCGCGCGTCGGGTCGGTGTGGAATCGGTGTGCCCGATCGCCCTGGCACTCGACATAGGCAAAGGCGATCACCTTGCCGTCGTACGACAAGTCGGGAGCGACGAACGAGCCGCCCTCGAGCTTTTCGCCCTGTAGCCGGCCACGCTCGACGACCGAATCGGCCAGCACGTCGCGCACTTGCGGCTCGGCACCGAAGGGATCGCTCAGCACGCAAACGCTGCCGCCCGGTTTGGCGTTGATGCCGTAGTATTGGTCACACATGTGGTTAAAGCCGGGCCGGTGCCGCTGGACGAAAACGATCTCGTCGAAATCGAGCAGGGGATTCGAGAAAGCGATCTTGCGGCGTAATTGGGAAGCCTTCTCGAAAAGCTCGAATCGGGCGTCCGACTCCGCCGGATCGATCCCGTCGGCTTCCGCTTCCAAGTCGGCCAGTTGCTTTTCCAATGCCGAAAGGTCCGGGGCCCGAGTCATCGTCTTCAAATCGGCCACCAACGCGGCTGTGCGGCGGAGGATGACATCGAGCGGGTCGCGATCAGTGTCTTGGATCAGCGAAACCGGGTTGAACACTTGATGGGCAATGCTGTTGAAATGGGCCCGATTGTGGACGTCGTAAGCCAGCGTCGCGTACTGCATCTCCAGTTCGGTTCCCGGCTCGCTTCCGCCCGGCAGGGCAACCACCGTCGAACCGGTCGCGCGGAAGTCGACGCCCTCGCTCAGCAGTCGCAGCCCGGCGATCGACGTCCACGGCTGGCCGGCCACCTCGGAAAGTGCTCGCAGCCGCACGTAACGGCCTTTGATCTTGGCCGGCAGCGCGACGGTCTTCTCGCCGGCCGATATTGCGAACGTGCCCTTGGTTACGGGCTTGCCGAAGTCCTTCTCGTTGTCGGTGATATACAGTTCGTAGTCTTTGATGGTTCCATTGGGGCCACCAGCACCAGAGCGGGGCAGATAGGCGAAACCGGAAAGCTCGTAAGAGGCACCCAGATCGATGGTGATTTCATGTGGATGCGGAGTCTCGCGGAATTGCCAATCGGTGTGCCATAAGGTGGCCGGGTTGCCGTCCATCGCCCGAAAGCCCTCGTAGCCGGGTGACTGGCTGTCGACTTTTATCTTCACCTTAACGATCTTGGTTTCGCCAAGAGCCGTGCCGCCGCAGACGAGCGCCAGGGCGACCAGCGCCAAGATCGATCCCGCAACGAATTTTCCGTGCATCGCTAACTCCTTGCCACCATGGACATTTGCCCGCGCGTTGGTTTCGTGTTTCACTAACCCAATGATAGCCGATATTTGGCCGGTTGTGAACATTGACCGCGTTGTTTGACTATTGCGTCGCTACGCCAAAATTGCGGGTGCCTGGGGTCGAGATGCGAGGAACGAGCAGGGAGCCCCCAGATCCGAACGTCTGGGGGCTCGGCGTTCGTTCCTCACGCCTCGACCCCAGGCACCCGCGGGTCCCCTACTCTTGGACCCCAATCTGCTGCCCATGAAGCTTAATCTGCCAGTAATCAGCCCAAACGGCCGTGGCGCTCCCCCCCGATAGGCCAAGTGTATCGGGGGCGATGAACAGCTCGGGATAAAGCGATTGGACGGCCGCCAGAAACGGGCCTTCATGGAGCCGGACCAGCAATTCCGCGTGATCGCCCGTGCGATAGGGCTCAACCGGAGGTGGTTCGGCGGCCACGGCGGCCGCGGTGACGCGGATCATTCGGGTCGTCTCGGCCAGCGGCAGGCATTCGCCGCCGCTGGGACCGAGCGATCGTTTGACCGACACGGTGCGAATGCCGGGCAGCAGCGTTTCCGCCTCGATGGCCCCGGCCGAGTCGCCGGTGAGCATGACTACCGGCACGCCGAAATCGCCAGCCACGGCCGCTTCCATGCCGATCTCGCCCACGGTCGTGTCGTTGAGCACGAGCTGCCCGATGTCGTGTTCGTAGGTGTGCGGCAGCAGAGCGCCGGGCGTGCCGTGCATGGCGTGCAGACCGTGCAGAATCACGCCGGCAAACGAGCCGTCGAGTCCGCCAGCCCAATCGGCCCGATAGGGCGGCTTGCCGCAAATGGCCGTCGCACCGGTCGGCAGAGCGGCCAGATCGATGTTCCGGCCGTAGTAATGTTCGTCGTAAACGACAATCCGCCCCGCCCCGCCTTCCTGGAGTCCCTCGACCAACGCGATCAACTCGGCCATGAACCACTGCCGGGCGAGTTCGTACTCGGGTCCCGCCGGATCGGCCTGCTCGTAGCTGACCACGCCGGTAACGCCTTCCATGTCGCAGCGGATCATGTAGTCTTTGGTCATGGTATGTCCTTCGTATAGTAGCCATCTCGCTCCGCGAGATGTGGCCTTTCGTAGCGGACCATGCCATCCTCGGTCATGAGATGTCTTCCGTATAGTAGCCGGTTCACCGGCGCAGGATGCGGCCCGGGCAACTCTGGCCCTTCCAAGGCTGCATCTCGCGGAGCGAGATGGCTACTATACGGCAAGCATTCACTTAATCGTCGCCTCTCCTTCGAGAAACCCCAACTCGCCCAGAAATTCATCCATCGCGCGAACCGTCTTCGTATACGCACTTCCATCGCCGCGACCGTAGTTAAAGAACCCGTGGCCTTGCCTCTCGAAGGGTACCAGCTTGCAGCGATTGCCCGCTTTGGTCATCGCTTCGGTAAATAGCCGGGCCGTGGAAAAGGGCACGGTCGTGTCGATCGTGCCATGGAAGAGAATCGTCGGCGGCGCGCCTTTGGTGACGTGATGGTAGGGCGACAGGTTGATCGGGTCCGTCCCCATCCGCTTGCGCAGGCTCGCCACTCGAGCGGAATCCAGCAGCGCTTCGCCGTCGACCGGGGCCAATACACAGGCCGGGTTGAATAGCACCATGGCATTGGGAACCGAACTGATCGACGTGTCCTCGCCTTTTTCCTCGAAACCGCCGATCGTGCCCGTGCTTGCGGCCAGATGCCCACCGGCCGATCCGCCACCGGCGGCAACGCGCTTCGGGTCGATGCCCAATCGGTCGGCATGGACACGAATCCAACGCACGGCCGATTTTGCGTCGGCCACGCACCGATCGGCCGCGGTGCCGTGGCGTGAGGAAACCCGATAGTCGGCCGTCATGGCCACCATCCCGCGCGAGGCCAGGTATTGGCACTGATGTTGAAACTGACCCGGCGATCCGCCACGCCATCCGCCGCCGAAGAAGAAGACGATCGCCGCCCGCGAGTCGTCCGGTTTGTGATCCTCCGGCGTGTAGATAAACATCCGCAGTTTCACGTCGCCGACGGTCTTGTAGACCTCGACCCGGGCCCCTTCCAATCGCGGCGCAACTTGTGCGTCGACCGCGGTCGCGACCAGGGCAAGCATCAAACAGGCAAAAATGGCGCGTCGCAACATGGCAGGGAACCTCCGGTTTCGGTGTTCTTTCGTTGACGTCCTCATCATAGCCGATTTCCGGCTTGGTGCAACGAAAACCGGATGTCAACCGGCCGGCTTCTGGCACACGGGCGTGGTGGGCGGTAAACTTATGTCGGCCGTGACGGAGTTTGCCTGCCGCTCGTTTAGCACCTTTCGTATTGCCAAGAAGATAGGTGCTCTCCACCTAGAAAAGAGGATTCCATATGATACGCCATGCCGCAACCGTCTGTTCCTTACTCCTCCTACTCGCAACGGCCCCCGCAGCCGATGCCCAATGGAAGGCAGCCCCGAACAAACTGATGACCCGCTGGGCCGCCGATGTCTCGCCCGATCGGGTTCATCCGGAATATCCGCGGCCGCAAATGGTGCGACCGGTGTGGCTCAACCTCAACGGCCTCTGGGATTACGCCGTCGTGCCGCGCGAAGCGGAGCAACCCGACGAGTTCGATGGCAAGATCCTCGTGCCCTTTCCCATCGAGTCGGCCCTTTCCGGGGTAAAGCAGCGGGTGGGCGAGAAGAACCGGCTCTGGTATCGCCGCACCGTGGAGGTGCCCGCCGAGTGGCGCAAGGGACGCGTGTTGTTGCACTTCGGAGCGGTCGATTGGGAGACGACCGTTTGGGTCAACGGAAAGGAAGTCGGCAAGCATCGTGGCGGATACGATGCGTTTACACTGGATGTGACCGGAGCGATGGTCGACGGTGCCGAGCAAGAACTCGTCGTGGCCGTCTGGGATCCGACCGACACCGGCACGCAACCGCGCGGCAAGCAGGTCAATGAGCCCCGCGGCATCTGGTACACGCCGACCACCGGCATCTGGCAAACGGTCTGGCTGGAGCCGGTCCCGGAGGCGTCCATCGGGGGACTGAAGATCGTGCCCGACGTCGACCATCACAGGCTGAATCTGACCGTGATCGGCCGAGGCAACTGCGAGACGAGTACGGTGCGTGTGGTGGCCCGGGAAGGCACAAAGATGGAGGTGGGAGCCACCGGCAAACCCGACAGGCCGATGCGAGTGCCCATCGAAAAGGCAAAACTCTGGTCGCCCGACTCGCCGTTTCTGTACGATCTGGAGGTGGAACTTCTGGTCGACGGCCGCGTGGTCGATCGCGTGGAGAGCTACTTCGGTATGCGGAAGATCTCGGTCGGGCCCGATGAAAAGGGCGTCACGCGGCTGCTTCTAAACGATCGGCCGCTGTTCCAATACGGTACGCTGGATCAGGGGTTTTGGCCCGACGGCCTCTACACGGCCCCGACCGACGAAGCGCTGCGGTACGACATCGAGATGACCAAAAAGCTCGGGTTCAACATGATCCGCAAGCACGTCAAGGTGGAGCCGGCCCGATGGTACACCTGGTGCGATCGGCTGGGGATGCTCGTCTGGCAGGATCTACCCAACGGCGACAAGCACGCCCCCTGGCCGCACGACGGACGCGAGATCGAGCGGTCGGATGAATCGGCCGTGCAATACAACCACGAGCTGAGAGCCCTGGTCGATACGCACCAGAACTACCCCTCGATTGTCGTCTGGGTGCCGTTCAACGAAGCGTGGGGACAGTTCGACACGCGCGGCGTGACCCGGATGCTCAAAGACTGGGACCCGACGCGGCCGATCTGCTCGGCCAGCGGCGGCAACGATTTCGGCGGCGGGGATATCCACGACGTCCACTGCTACCCCGGTCCGCTGGCGCCGCCGGCGCAAGCGCATCGGGCCGCCGTGCTCGGCGAATTCGGCGGTCTGGGATTGCCCATCGAAGGGCACACGCTACGCGATAAGAAGAACTGGGGGTACCGGAGTTTCGAGACCGCGGCCGAATTGACCGACGCGTACGTCGAACTGTTGGCCAAACTTCGCCCGATGGTGGTCTCGCAACTCTCGGCCGCCATCTACACACAAACGACCGACGTCGAGATCGAGATCAACGGCCTGATGACCTACGATCGGGCGATCGTGAAAATGGACGCCGACCGGATAGCCCAAGCGGCCGCCAAATTGTACCAGCCCCGACCGCCACTCGATCCGCAAGCTCAGGCCTTGGTATCCACTCTGGCCTATTGGCGATTCGAGGACGGCCAGCCCGGCCAACAGGTATCCAACGTGAAAGCCGCCCCCAAGACGATCGGCGTGCGAGACATCTCGGGCCAGCACAACCACCTCTTCGCCTTCGACGGCCGAACCTTGCCCCGATTCGGCGACGGCGTGCCACAAAAAGTCGTGCCGCTGACCGGTGCCGCCAACCGGGGCTGTCTCGACGACACGGCTCCCGGCGGCTCCAACGCCGCGACTCGCGACCTGTTTACCCGGCCCGAGCGACATCTTACCCGCAGCAACCTCAATACGTTTCAGTTCACTGGGTTGACCATCGAGGCTTCGTTCAAACTGGCCGAGTTGGATCGCGATCATTGCATTGTCGGCAAAGACGGAGCAGCCGCCAAAGGCCCGGGTCCGTTGATACGGTTGGGCGTGCGCGGCGACGACAACCGGATCGAGATCGAGATCGTCGACTATCTCGGCAAAGTGCGGAAAGTTGCCAGCGGCGCGGCCGCGGAGAAAGGCCGGTGGTACCACGTGGCCGCCATTGCCGACGTCCGCGGCCTGCGGCTGTTGGTCGACTCGGGCGACGGCCAGGGGTACGTTCTGCAAGGGAGAGACGATTTCGGTCACGACCCGTTTGCCGGCCGGGTCCCGGCCCTGCTCAACGCCACCGGCACGTGGACCATCGGTCGCGGCTGGCGTGACGGCCACATCGGCGACGACGCCCGGGCGTGGATCGACGAGGTGCGCATCAGTGCCGTGGCACTGCCGAAAGAGAAGCTGTTGTTTGCCCCGGGAGAGTAGAGGAGACAGTTGGAATGGCTACGTAGACACAAAGAGCTGCGTCCCCGTTTCTCACGGAAACCTGCAAGGTACCCCGTTCCGAGGTTAGAGTGTCAGCCTTTACCTGTTGGTTTTGCGTTCGATCTCTGGATTCCACTCGGGTGCGATTGCGGCAATCATCTCGTCTTCCAGGCCTACTGCGTAGTTGACCCGAAACTGATGAAAACGATGGAGTCGGCGATCTTCCCAAACCCATACCTCGATTTCCTGACCCGCAGCGAGAGCAGTGAGCATTCTGGATCGTACTCTCGCGTCCGTAGACTCCTTCGCATTCCTGTAGCCGTTAAACCGTCTGTTGAATCCTGTCGTAGTTATGCCGAGATACTTGATTCTGGCAACGACCATGGGCTTCCCGGGAAAAGCGAATTCTTCGTTCACGACGAACGCATACAGAAGGTTGTTGCAGTCAATTCTATGTGATTCCTGAAACATCACAGTTCCAAGATCTTCGACCACTACTCCCACCTTCACGAAGCCCATTGGACGAAGGACACGGAGTTCGTGGTTCTCATGGTGGTGTCGGCCTTCACTCATCAGTTGCTTCTCGTATTAAGGAAAGGACCACACTTGGCAGTCTTAGCTGTGCGGACCTCAGAAATCGCAAGCTAAAACATGAAGAAAGTCACCGTCGCCTGTAGAGCAGCCGATGGCCATCATGTTCAGCCTGCCCTTCCATCACCTCGGAGGATACTGTTAGGACTTCCACCTGACGCTTTCCTCCATCCTGGGGTTGTTTTTCCCATTTGACACGACTGGCCAGTCGATCATATTCCAGTACGCTCAGCCGAAACTTCGGCTTGGTGTTTGTTGCTATTTCCTGACCACGCTTCACGATCTTCGTGAAATAGTTTCCAGCACCATCAATAGTCAGATCTTCGGTCCGACTTTGTTTGAACTCGAGATGCCAATCCCCTTTGACGAGTTCAAACACCTCTTGAGGAGTCCAGTTCTTGACGGAATCATCGATCTGGAGTACCAGCCTTTCTCGGATGGTCTGATCTCTCATGTCTTGATGAATAAGCATGGTATATCCGCAATGCGTGCAGACGAAACGGTCGTCCTCGGCGAGGTGTTTCCCCGCCGGCTTAAAGACAGGAGCCTCAAACCATCTCCCGTCCGGGCATGCCTTTTTGTACGGCTTCATGTTTCTCGTTCCACAAACTGGACACCAGCCCATGTTCATGGCCTCGACAGGCAAGTAGCGGTGATCGATGAGTCGGCGAACCTGCCGTGCCTCCGCCAGCGCGTCACTGACGTTGCTGAATCTGTCCTCTGGAGATTCTTGAATAGTCCCCTGAAACATGCTGACCAGATGCCAGAGCGAGGGATCATCGTGAAACATGAAACGAAGTTGGAGGTTCTCGACCTCCCAGATTTTCTCCCTCGGGAATGCGGCCTTATTGGTGACCATGCACCACAGAAGTTTACCTACGGAGTAGAGATCGGCACGGCTGTCAATCCCGATCTCCGAGTGCGCTTCACATTCAGGAGCGCGGTAATTGGGCGTACCGACATTCTCGTCAGTCAAAGTTACGCCCCCCTCTGGAAGATCCACATGACAGCATCCAAAATCGATTAACCGAATTTGGCCAGTTGGAAGCATCAGGACATTATTCGGACTGAGGTCGCGATGTGTTATGCCTTGTCTCTCGCAAGCCTGTAATCCTTTCAGCATTTCTATGATGGCGTTGATGGCGGAGATCGGATTTGCATGGTACGGGTTTTCCGATTTGCCGAGTAAACCCTTTAACGAGACGGCACTCTCAAGTAGTTCCATTATATAGTAGAGGAAGTCAGGGTCCTCGCCCTCCTTCCAGTGATCAACGATCTTTACGACCACAGGATGGTCAATGGACTTGACCGCTTCGATCTCTCGTAGGAAGCGGGCGCGTGCCTGTTGATTACCCGAGTTGCTCAGAACCTTCGCAGCAAATGTCGTCGGCGGGTCTGCATCGATTGTGGACACCTCATAGACGCGGGCTTGTCCCCCCGTTGCCAATACTGTTGCCAATGTTATAACCAACTGCCTCAAACTGGTTCTTCTTGCTCGCCATCTGGCAACTCCCTATTGAGATTTAACTTGCGATCTCCGCGAATCCACTACCCTGTGACCCCTACAGAACTCTTGCGCACTTTCGGGGCTTAATTGGCAGAGTAACGAACCTCCAATTGGTGGATAGGATGCGAAGCTCGACGAGAGCTTCGCGGACAACGCGACGATGTAGTGCGGCCGTGTCGGCTGCGGTCAAGGACGCTCGTGACTCGGGATCGATTGCTATTTCCATTTGACTACCCATGCGTTGGACGGTCAAGAGGAAGTGTTCTCGTTGAGCACGCCGCCCCCCGGCGGAGCCGGGGGCTGAGGGGACGGGAATGCCTACGCCCCGATATACTTCGCGTAGACGGTCTTCGCGGTCGGAATGTCGTCGGTGCCGCCGATGATGGCGCGGCCGTCGGGGAAAACGGTCAGTTCGTACTGATCGACTTTCAGGCGGAGCAGGAAGGCGTTTCGGGTCACCCGGCCCACGCCGGCAAGCTGCTCGGCCAGTTCGTCCAGCGCCAGTTGCGGCTGACCGGGATGGGTCAATTGCACGGCATTGCGACCGCAGAGCACGGCCGTGTGGCTACCCGCGGAGCCCGAGAGCCAGGGAAACTCACCCCCTTTGCACGTCGGGCACTCGACCTGATTGCGCAACTGGAGGAAAGGACACGCATCAGCGCACACAAGGTCTTCTCCGCGTGCTCCGCGTCTCTGCGTGCGCTCCCGGCGATGTATTCACGCAGAGGCGCAGCCCACGCGGAGGGTGTAGGGAAGGTTTCAATAATGCCTGTCCTTTCTTGCTCGGGCGACGGTCGAGGGTGCGTTCTGCAAGGGAAGGCGGATTTCGATCGCGACCCGTTCGAGTCCTTTCCCCTGGCTCTACTCAACGCCACGGGCACGTGGACCATCGGTCGCGGCTGGCGTGACGGCCACATCGGCGACGACGCCCGGGCGTGGATCGACGAGGTGCGCGTGAGCGCCGTGGCACTGCCGAAAGAGAAGCTGCTGTTTGCCCCGAGCGAGAAGTAGCTCGCCGGGAAAGGCAGGAGCTAACTAAACTGAGACTAAATCGGTGACTGTCCAGTGTTTCCCCCTGTTTCATAAAGTAATTATGTATGGTGTCCCCGGAATTATGCGTATGCGGAATTATGGTATGGTCCCCGGAATTATGGAATATGCCGACAATGACCAAACCTTGTGTCACGCCGGGCAGCGGGTCCGCTACGACCTCAATGGCAAAAGTTTCCCACTGGCCACGGACGTCTTTCACGTCGATCTTGCCGTCTTGGACGAGTCCATCGATCACGGGGCTCTTGTCTAGCGTTCCGACCAGAACCGCGTGCGATGAAAGGTCGTCGCGCGAGTGTTTCAAGAGGGCCTTGCAGCCGGTGACCCGCTGGATGTCCAGCGTCAGATCCCGGGCACTGAT
>JABMRP010001186.1 GCA_013202535.1 Planctomycetota bacterium | reverse complement strand
GTTGCGGAGGCGATAGTTCGTCGCCGCCGGCCGGCAACCAAGTCGCGTCGGGACCGCAAGGCCGCGGACCGAGCGCCCCGCCACCGCCGCCACCCCCGAGCGGGGGCAACCCGGCAGGGCCGTCGCGCGGCGGAGTGCAGACGCCCGGGCTTGAAGGACCAGCCGACCCGCATGGAGAGATGGGCATCGAGCGACCACCCGGGACCGGTGGACCGATGACCATGCCGGGTGATCCCCAAGGTGGAATGGGGATGGAGCGACCGCCCGGAACCGGCGATCCCTACGGTGAGATGGGCATCGAACGACCGCCCGGAGCCACCGGACCACCCCGCGTGCCGAATGATCCCTATGGCGAAATGGGCATCGAACGACCGCCTGGGCCCGGTGGACCGATGACCATGCCAGGAGATCCTCACGACGCGCTGGGCATCGAACGACCGCCTGGGCCCGGCGACCCCTACGGCGCGATGGGTATCGAACGACCGCCCGGGACCGGCGATCCCTACGGCGAGATGGGCATCGAACGACCGCCCGGAACCGGTGCTCCCGGCGTGGCACGGCCAGGAGTTCCCCAGATCGATCCCACCACCCCGGAAGGTCGTTCTCAGGGGAATCTGCAAAAGATCGCCAAGGCACTGCTTGAGTATCAAGGTCGTCACCAGAAGTTTCCGATGGCGTCCACGCTCGATGCCAACCGCCGACCGCTGTTGAGTTGGCGCGTGTTTATGCTCCCCTACCTGGGTCAGCAGCAGCTTTTCGAGCAATTCCATCGCAACGAACCGTGGGATAGCGCCCACAATCGGCCGCTGGTGGATCGTATTCCCGAGGTTTTCAAGACGCCTGGCGGTCCGGGTGAAGGCAAGACCTGCTATGTGGTGCCGGCGGGCATGGGGACCATTTTCTCCGGAGAGCACGAAGGCGGCACCCCGACGTCCGCGATTCGCGACGGATTGAGCAACACACTGCTGCTGGTCGAGGCGGATGCCGATCGGGCCGTCGTCTGGACCCAGCCGGACGACCTCCGGTACATCCCGGCTCAGCCTTCGGCCGGGCTGGGAACGCTTCGTGGCGGCCGCTTCCTCGCCGCGTTTGCCGACGGCTCGGTTCAGCAGTTATCCGCCCAGCTCAACCCCGAAACATTCCGCGCCCTGTTTACCGCCAGTGGCCGCGAATCGGTCGACCCACGTCGTCTGGCAACTGGCGAAGCCGGCGGTCCGGGCGGCGATCCCAGCGCCTCCTTGCTCGACCGGGCTCGCCAAGCCTTCGCCCATGGCGACGAGAAAGCGTCGACTACGTATCTCATGGCCGCCGCCGTGGCCGAGAAGAACGAGAAAGTGTTGGGGCTCATCGGCTGGTCGGAGGAGTTGGGCCGACCGATGTTGATCGTTCGCTGGGGACTGGCCGTCGAGTCAACGGCTCCCCTGAATTCCGGCGGCATGGGGCCCGGGATGGGACCCGGAATGGGTCCCGGAATGGGTCCCGGCGGCATGGGTCCCGGCGGCATGGGTCCCGGTGGCATGGTTGAGGAAATGCCCCCAGGCGCCAGACCGCCGGGGATGCGGCCGGGCTGGCGCGAGCAACAAGAAAGACCCCCCGGTCCGGCACCGCCGGGAATGCGGCCGGGTTGGCGCGAGGGCCAAGAAATGCCCCCGGGTCCGGGTGTCGGTCCGGAATTCATGGAGGGTGGCCCCATGCGCGGGCCGATGGATGGCCCCGGAGGTCAGCAGGGCCCCGGCAGCGGCGCTCCGGGAGAGTCGGCGGCCGCGCGGGCACTGCGGTCGATGGCCGGGCCGATCGGAAACGGACTGGTCGACAAGC
Organism: Planctomycetota bacterium; assembly: GCA_013202535.1. Taxonomy (GTDB): domain Bacteria; phylum Planctomycetota; class Planctomycetia; order Pirellulales; family Thermoguttaceae; genus JABMRP01. Next base: position 2,754 of record JABMRP010001186.1, on the reverse strand, counting down.
TTACCGAACAGGTGTCCACGGGCCGGCTCCACCAGTGGTTCCAAGCAGTCAAGTCCACCAACCCCGACGCCAAACCACCCGGCATGACGCTGCTGGATCCCGGAGACTGGCCCGCGATTTACCAGCAGGCCGTCGCGGAAGGGCTCGACGTGGTGTTCGTCGCCGAACTGAGTACGCGAGGCCGTGAGAATTCGGCTCAATCGTACATCACTTTTCGGGTGATGGACATGGCGACGGGTCGAGAAGGCAAGAAGATCTGGGAGTCGTCGGAGATAAGCCTCACCCGGCTGACGGCCTCCGCGCGGTCCGGAAAGTCGATCGACGCTTCGGTCAACCGGTTCGTCGACGTGGCGCTGCGCCAGGTGGCGCAGACGCTCACGATCTCCGCGGAATTCCCGGAACTCACCGCCGCTCGCGTGAAGAGCCGCTCGAGCGTTCTTTCGAATCTCAAGCGGGAGAATCCGCTGCCCGCGCTGATGGAGTTGCAGTTCTACGCCTGGAAAAATCTGATCACCGCCGAGGAGCAGACCGAGTATTACCAGCGCATCCTCGGCGAGGCGGATGGAACCCGCCTGATCACCGGCGACGCGGCGCAATGCCGGGAGGTGACTCGCCGCTGGATGCCGGGGATGTAACGGTCAGCGGCGGAGAAATCCCGCACTGGACTGGAAGTACTTGCGGCGCCGCTCGCCGGTCGTGTTGGTCTCTTCCTGGTGCCGTTTCTCCAGGTCGATCAGATTGGCCCGGCAGTAGCGGCAGCCGACCGTGTCGAGGTGGAAATCGACGTATCGGAGCAGATGGTCGTCGGCCGTCCCCAGCAGATAGCTTCCCAGTTGCTCCCGCGATAGGCACGTCAGCCGGTGCCGGCGCCAGATGGCCCCGAGACTATGCACGCCCGCATCGCGTCGCGCACTGATGGCTGCCAGTTGATCCCGCAACGCGTCGCTTTCCCGCAGCGCTTTCTCCACGCGGTTCATTTCCTCGACCGGCAGGCTTTCGTCGAAATACGCTTCCAGATCGGATGGGCTATAGTCTGGATTGCTCATGGGACGTTGTCTCTGCGGGGGAAACCTGTCACTCCCGAGCTTAGGCGGAAACGGGTCGCTTTGCAAGTAGTCGCCGCTCCTTACGAACCGGCGCGGAGCCCGAGGATCAGTTCGACTTCGCCGGCCGGCGTGTCCAGTTGGCGCGAAATCTCCGCCGTGTCGTGGCCCGAATCGGCCATGCGATAGATCTCTCCGTAACGATGCTCGCGCGGCCGGCTCTCATGCGGTTCGGTCGCCGGCCTCGGCGGGAAACCGGCCGGCGAGGCCAGCTTCAAGGCGTCCGCCTGACTGGGCGGCTGCCGGTCGCCGAAGCTTGCCTCCGGCATGGCAATCGCCGGGTCGACGGATCGCGTTTCGTCCGCGCCGCCGGTTCGTCCCGCCCGCTCGAAAGCTTCCAACGCTTCGCCGACACGGGCGGCGGCCTGATTGGCTTCGCGAATGAGATGCCCCAAGGCTCCCATTTTGCTGTCCAACTCGGCCGACATGGCACGGGCCGTCTCGTGCATCTCGACTTCCCAGCGATCTCGGGAGGGCGAGACGTCGGCGGCCGGGTGCGGCCGGGACCTCTCGGGACGCGACCTCTCGGGACGGGGCACCTTCACCATCGGCGACCGACCGGTGGGCCGGCGGCCGAAATAACGGTGCGACCGGATCAGCAAGATCCCGATCGTCAGCAACAGCACAATCAAGAAAAATGCGGTCGTCGCACCCGAGTCGGCTAATAACATGTTTCGATGACTCCTTTCATCGATCACTTCTTTTCTTGGGGGTTCTCGATCTCCGCGGGATCGAACGCGCCCTGGGCAGCCTCATAGACGGCTCGCAAGGGAACGTCGAACTGGGCGGCAATGCGACGGCACGATTCGAATTCGGCGGCGAACCGTGGTCGTCCGTCGGCCAGCCAGCCTATCTTGCCTTCGACGGTTCCCCACTCGGTTTGCACTTGATGGGGCTGTCGCGCCAGTACGTTTCGCCGGACCGGCCAGCGGCGAATGCCCAGGGTCGTGGTCTCGCCGAAGAGAATCGCCTCGACCTTGGGTACGTCGCCGACCCGACAGAGCACCGAGAGGGTCACCCCGGGCCGGTTCTTCTTCATCTGGATTGCCGTGGTGTACACGTCGACGGCGCCCGCTTCCCAGAGCCGCGACGTGCAATAACCGATCCATTCCCCGCTGATGTCGTCGAGGTTTGTCTCCACGACCCAAATCGCTTCACCCGACTCGACCTGGGCAGCCTGGCCAACCAAAAGCCGCAGGATATTGGGCTGCCCGTCCAGATCGCGCTGGCCGGAGCCGATCCCGATGTGCTCGACGGTCATCGCCGGCAGCGGGCCGAAACCATCGGCCAGTTCGGCCAGGATGGCGGCTCCGGTGGGTGTGGTCAACTCGAAGGGTACGGACGATTCGGCCAGCGGAATCCCGCGCAGCAGTTCGGCCGTGGCCGGGGCGGGAATACTACACAGGCCATGGGCGATCTTCACTTTGCCCGTCCCGGTGGGAACCGGCGAGGCGATGATCCGATCGGCGCCCAAGAGATCCCAGCCGACCGCCGCCCCGACGATGTCGGCGATCGAGTCGGCGGCTCCCACTTCGTGAAAGTGGACCTTTTCGACCGAGGTGCCGTGGACTTTCGCTTCGGCCCGCCCCAGCCGCGTGAAGATACGCCGGGCCAGATCTTTTTGGCGCGGGGAGAGTGCTCCGCCGTCGAT
>JABMRP010001185.1 GCA_013202535.1 Planctomycetota bacterium | reverse complement strand
TAGGTAGACCGTGTATCCGATCCCCCCGCCGCCATGGGCGAGGACCACTCCGTCGGGCTTGTCGGCTTTGACCCACGCCTCAACGCTGATCGGCTTGCCGGCCGGATTGAGACTGGCCGATTTCTCCACCCGAATTCGCGAACCCCCGGCGCTCGCGTCGGCGGGCACGTCGGCATTCGGGGGCACTTTGTCGGCGGCGAACAGGTGATGCTCGATCGGCGTGGTCCAGCGGTAGTATTGCGGCTTGCGGCCGAACCCGTAGATCTTCGAGTCGTCGAACACGAGGATCCGCCCCGACGGAGCCACCTTGCCCGACCGGTAGTAACCACACCATCCACTGACGAACCGGCTGCCGTACATCCAGTAGGTGCGATGCCACCAGGTGTCGTCGAGAAATCCCGTGGGGCTGAACAGGTGCGCGTGGTGGGGATCTTGCGTGGCCGGTGGTGCGCCGGCGTCGGCATCGGCTCCCGACGGCATCGCCTCCAGCGGCAGTCGGGTTCCGTCCAGCGCGAACGGCTGCGACCGCATGTAGACGTACTTGCCCTCGCTGGAGAGCACGTCGGGCAACGCGGGCGCCATGTTCAGCCAACTGACGAACTCGTGCAGATCCTTGTCCGTGCCCTGCTCGCGGTCGCCCATCACGGTTTCCGAAAGCAGTTGCCCGGTCATCGGGTCGAGCCGCAGCAGACGCAGGCCGCCGTCGAGGAACATCGAACGGCCGGCGACGCAGTAGAGCACCCCGTCGCGCACCAGCACGCTGCCGTGGACCGGCCAAACCGATTCGACCTGCTCGAACGACATGAGACGCTGATCCATCGGCGCCGCGCGGAAACGCCAGGCCAGCGCGCCATCTGCGGATCCGAGGGCATGAACGTATCCGTCGGCCGAACCGAAGAGCACCAGGCCGCGATGCACCGTCGGGGGTGAATCCACTCGGCCACCGGCCGTGTAATGCCAAAGGCGCTTTCCGGAGGCTGCGTCCAGCGCGTGGACCGTATGCGTGTCGATCGACGCGACGAAGACCCGGCCGCCGGCGATCACCGGGGCGGTGAGCTTGCCGTCGAGTTGGGTCTTCCACGCCTCTTCGAGTGTCGCGGGAACCGACGTGCTCGCCCGGCCGCTGCGCGCGGCGTCGTGACGCAAGGTCGGCCAATCCTCCGAAAGCGGAATGTCGGCGTTGCCGAGGGCTGAGCCCGTTTCAACGCGAGCGACTTTGGCCGCGGCAGGGAGAATTCGGGGGCCCGAGGCCGCGGGGGCCAAGGCGTTGAATCCGTACTGTTTCGTTTCCAGGTAACAGGCACACGGGTGCTGCGGCGCGTAGAGCAAACCGTTGGCCGGCATGACGCCGTAGAGACACGCACCCCGGACCCAGTGATGGGGCGTCCACGTTTCCTTGCGAACGTCGATAAACTCGGTGCCGGCGCGGGCCATGAGGAGGAACTTGTCGGTCGCCTTGCCGCGGTAGCAACGATGGTGGAACCAATAGGGGGTTACGTTCGGCGAAAACTCGCGTTTCACTTCGCCCGTGGCGGGGTCGCGCCCGGTAAACACCCCGACGGCGCGGCCGCTGGTCGTCTCGCCGGTCCAGACGAGCCCGTCGGCCACGAGCAGATCCTCGGGCGAGCGGTATCCGGAAGGCGGATGATAGGCGGACCAGAGGGGCTTGCCGTCTTCGGCCGACAGGGCGGTCATGGTGTCTTCGCCGCTGGTGTACCAGGAACCGGTCTGTAGCCCGGCCGTTTCGCCGCCGGAGAAGAGCACGATGTCCTTGTACAGGACCAGGATGGGCAGGTAGAACGAGCGAATCTCCCGGCTTCGCGCCACCGGCTCCGATCGCCAGCGCTGCTTACCCGTAGCGCGATCGAGACAGACCACGCTCTCGCCGTCGTGGAAGACAACGCGGCTGGAATCGGCGGCTAGCGTGGCGGGCAACACGCGAGTTGGGATGGTCCACAAGACATCTCCGGTATCGGCCTGGATGGCCACGAGTTTTCTCGGCGCCTCGTCCCAGAACTTCGCCCCGTAGGCCTTGCCGATGCGTCCGCTGCCGTCGTAGTCGGGTTTTTCCTCGGCGTCGTTGACCAGGGCGAAGAGTGTGCCGTCGTGGAAGATCACCTCCTCCGTGGTGTCGCTACGATCAAACGTGCGGACCGTCTCACCCGTGACCGCATCGAGCGCCACCAGCGGTCCGTCGATCTTCAGCGTCACGTACACCCGATCGCCCGAGGCAACCAGCCGGCGGGGGATCTGCGCCGGACCGCTCTTCAGCGGCCACAAGTGCGTGTGCCAATTGCCCAGCGGACGCTTCCAGAGGATCACTCCGTTGAACGCGTCGCGGGCGATCAGCGTCCACCGCGGCGGTGTCAGGATCGAGTTGGGAGGTGCTTCGTCGAAGATCGTAAATACGCGCCCGGCGGCCGAGACCACCGCGTTGACGCTCGACATCCGATCGTGATGGCGGGCGTATCGGGGGCCACCCACCCATTGCATGCGGCGCGGCGGACCGACGACCGTATCGTGGGCGACGGCGTTGTTCGAGGCGTCGTGCAGGTAGTGTGTCCACTCGTCGGTCTTTTCGTCATGAGGCTTGACCGTCTTGGTCCATCCGCCATTGGCCTTCACGTACGCCACGCCGCCGGGACACAACACGCGCGACACTTCCGCGCTGGACACCTCGCCCAGCTCCTCGGCGACGACCAGATTGACGAGGTTGTCGATGTAGGGCAAACGCTTGCCGTCGAACCGGTCGACCGACACCGGGCCGTACAGCCCGAGCGAACGGATGTGTTCGCGAGCCTGCTCGATCTTGGCCGGATCCGTATCGAGTCCCTGGACCAGGGCGCTATCGTCGGGCCGCAGCGCGGCGGTCAGTTTCCCGTCGCCGCAGCCGAGATGCACGATCAGTCCCCCTCGTACTCCCGTGGCCTGGAGGATCTCTTGGGCCAGAGCTTCAGGGTTCTCGGCCGCGCTGGAGACGGTCGTCGCAAAGCAGAGTATGATCCCGCAGAAGAAACCCACGTAGAGCGATTTCGCCACTCGCTTCGTTATCGACATGTTTGATCTCCCAAAACGGCGGTCGAAGGGCGCGCGGTCCCGCCGCACAACGGGCGGCCCACGGCCGAAAGGTTCAAGAATTCCAGTTCCCCATTATCGCCAACGGCGGCACCGTCGCAAGGAGGTCGAGACGATGCGAGGAAGACATCGGAGTCTTGGGGCGTCGTTCAAGGCCAAGGTGGCCTTGGCAATCCGGACC
>JABMRP010001184.1 GCA_013202535.1 Planctomycetota bacterium | reverse complement strand
TGCTCGTCGCCGGTCTTGCCGTGGCGGGCGAGCCGGCGACCGAAACACCCGCCGAGCCGGCGACCGAAACGTCCTGGCTCGATTGGCCCGCTTTGCCGGCGTTGCCCGATCGGGAAGGCTTTGCCGGGATGTTTGCCGGTACCAGCGACGGCGCGCTGATCGTCGCCGGAGGGGCCAATTTCCCGGACAAGCGGCCCTGGGCGGGCGGTCGCAAGATCTGGTACGACTCGATCTTCGTGCTGCGGCAGCCCGATGGCCAGTGGCAGATGGCCGAAGAGAAGCTCTCCCGCCCTTTGGCTTACGGCGTGTCGGTCAGTTTCGACGGCGGCGTGATTTGCATCGGCGGGGCCAATAGCGTGTTGCGCCCAGAGAACGAACGGGTCGAATGCCCAAGCGACGACGACCCCAAAGCCTACCGGCAGGTCCACTATCGCGACGTGTTCATGCTCCGATGGAAAGAGGGGCGGATCGAGACCGAGTCGCTGCCGTCGCTGCCCCGGGCGTGTGCATTTGCCTGCGGAGCGCTGGTCGACAAGACGATTTACATCGCCGGTGGGCTGGACCGGCCGGAATCGGAAACCGCGGAAGCCCAGCACGCGTTTTGGGCGATGGATCTGTCGCGTCCCAAAGACCAACGGCGGTGGGAGTCGCTCGAACCATGGCCGGGCGCCGGGCGGTTTCAGTCGGTGGCCGGCGTGTGGGACGGCAAGTTCCTTCTCTTTGGCGGGATTCGATTGGAGAAGGATCCCGAGGGCAAACCACGCCGCGCATCGCCCCACCTGACCGACGCCTATCGCTTCACGCCCGCGCGAGGCGGCGAGCCTGCCCAGTGGGACCGGATCGCCGACCTGCCGCATCCGGCCTCCGCGGCACCGTCGCCGGCCATGGCCTTGGGACAATCGCACCTGATGGTTCTCGGCGGCGCTGACGGATTATGGTCGGGAACCGATTTGAACGAACATCCGGGCTTCTCCCACGAGATTCAGGCCTATCACGGAATCACCGACCAGTGGCTGGCGCGAGGAAAGCTCCCCCAGGGCACGTCGCGGGTGACCGCCCCGACGGTCTCTTGGCGTGGCCGTTACGTGGTGGTCAGCGGCGAGCGACGGCCCGGGGTCCGATCGCCCGACGTCTTTTCCGCGGTACCCGCCCCGCGCGAGGCGACCTTCGGCATAGCCAACTGGTCGGTCCTGGCGATCTACCTTGCCGCGTTGATGGCCATGGGGGTGTATTTCTCGCGGCGCGAGAAGAGCACCGAAGACTTTTTCCTCGGCGGGCGGCGTATCCCTTGGTGGGCCGCCGGTTTGAGCATCTACGGCACGCAGCTCAGCGCGATTACCTTCATGGCCATCCCGGCAATCGCTTACGCCGATAACATGGTGCGCCTGATCGGCAATTGGACGATCTTTGTCGTGGCGCCGCTGGTGGTGTTCTGCTACCTGCCCTTCTTTCGCCGCCTGAACGTGGCCACCGCGTATGAATATCTGGAACATCGTTTCAACGTCGCGGTGCGGCTGTTCGCCAGCACGGCCTTCATTCTCTTGCAGCTTGGGCGTATGGGAATTGTCCTCTACCTGCCGGCCATCGCCCTGTCGGGCGTCACCGGGATCAACGTCTACCTGTGCATCGGCCTGATGGGAGTCCTCTGTACGATCTACACCGTATTGGGGGGTATCGAGGCGGTCATCTGGACTGACGTGCTGCAAGTGATCGTCCTGTTGTGTGGGGCGGTGATGTGCTTGGGTGTGATCGGTTACCAGGTCGGCGGCTTCGACCGGATCCTGACGATCGCCGCCGAACACGGAAAAACGACCGTCTTCCAATGGGGATGGTCCGCCTCACATACCACGGTTTGGGTGATGGTCGTGGGCAATCTCGTGCTCAGCCTCATCCCCTACACGACCGACCAGACGGTCGTCCAGCGTTATCTGACCACGCGAAATGAAAAAGAGGCCGCCAAGAGCATCTGGACCAATGCCATTCTCTGCGTTCCGACCGGTTTTCTCTTCTTTTTCCTCGGTGCGGCCCTGTTTGTGTTCTATAAGTTGAATCCGGCGTGGATCGAGCCGGGGGCCAACGACCAGATTCTGCCGGTGTTCATCGTCCAGCAACTGCCCGCCGGACTGGCCGGGTTGGTCATCGCCGGTGTGTTTGCCGCCGCCATGTCGTCGCTGGATAGCAGCATGAACAGTATCGCCGCGGCCTACGTGACCGACTTCCACCGGCGATTCAAGCCGGAAGTTTCCGATCATTCCTGCCTCGTACTGGCCCGCTGGCTGACGGTGCTGATCGGCGTGGTGGGAACCGGGTCGGCGGCCCTGATCGCTTCGTGCGGCATCCGCTCGCTTTTCGACCATTTCAACATGTTGCTGGGGCTGTGCGGCGGCGGATTGGCCGGTATTTTCATTCTCGCCGTCTTCACCCGGCGGGCCACCGCCCGCGGCGTATTGATCGGCGCGATCGTCGGGGCCGCATCGCCGTTGGTCGTGAAGTACACCACCTCGATCAACCCCTTCCTGTACGGGGCCATCGGCGTGGGCGCGTGCGTGCTGGTCGGCTATACGTGCAGCCTCTGGCTACCCGACCGCGAGAAAGATCTCGACGGCCTGACCGTCCACACCATGCCCGCGCGCGACTGAAACGCTCGGGATCACCGCGGGACGTTGTCGGCCCAAAATCGCCAATGACCATGAAAGAATTGGGGGCACCATGCCGATGAAGTTTGCTGGAAGGAACTTGCAGCCATGATTCGCTATCGCGTTGTTCGAGACGATATGGGTGAAAACCACGTCCTTCCCGTGTTGGTCTCGGCGGCCGTGGGTGAAACCACCTTTCCCACTCGGTCGGCCGCCCAGAGCAGTTGGCAGCAAGCCGCCCCTTCCGCGGCAACTTCTCCGGAGGCCCCTGTCTCGCCTCCCGCCCCCGTCGTTAATGCAACCCTGGCGTCGAGCAGCCTGCCCGTGACAAACTAGGTGTTTTGCGCGGGACTTTTGTGATCGTGACGGTTGTGCCTAGCCTGCGGGTTGTGCCTCATGTTCTCGTCAGAGAAACTCCGATGAAACTCAACGACCGGGCATGTCGGGTGGGGGGTCACGAGCCTTCCACCGCGGCCGTCGCCCGGTTCGGATAATTCGGGGGGGCTTGAAACGGGGGCTTCCCGCAGCCCCGGCCCCATGGGCAACGCCGAAACATCGTCGCGCTGGCGGCCGGTATCAATCACCGGCCGTTGTGTTCAGACGCCGGGTGACTTTCTTCCTTCACCTTTGTTTCTTTGGCAGCCTGCGAGGAAAGTGCGCGCCGGTGCGCGCGCTTCGAGCCCCCGATGGGACCAACGGTTTACGGCGGCGGGCCGTGCGGAAACGCGTGGGCCCATGGGGCCGTGAGCGAGACCACATGAAGAAGTGGTGCGTTGGGCGACCGTTGTCGATTTTATTCGCGGGCGCATGGATCTTCATCGGCTGCGCGTGGCACTCGACCACGAGCCCCGCGGCGACCCAAAGCCGATTTCCATCGCCCCCCGCCCTCGATATTCCGCTCCCCCACGCCGAAGGAACCGGTGCCCCGCTCGACACCGACGTCGAGCTTCCCTTCTTGGCCAGCGACCAGTTGCGGTGGGTCAGCGATGCTTCCGACGGCGACACCCCTCGGTCGGCGGCCCAGGAACCGGTGTTCCTGCCTCTCTCGGATCCTCGCGAGGCCCTTTCCGGCCCTCGCGGAGCCACTTCCGCCAATCAACCGTTGATCTTGTCCGGCGACCATACCGCTTTTGCCGCCGACGCGTTCCCCGCGAGCCAGCCTTCCGCGCGGTCGAATGGTTGGCCCCACTTTGCTCGATTCCGCGCGGACGTCCGTAGCGACTACCGGAACTACTACTCGTGGAATACGGCCCGTGGCCTCTTGTGGGGATTGGCCGGTGGTGCCGTGCTGGCCAACACGTCGCTGGACGAGGACATTCAGGATGGGTACCAGGACGACGTGCGATCTCCCGGGACCGACAACTTTTCGGCGTTCTGGAAAACCTTCGGCGATGGCCGGCTCTTCATTCCCGCTTACATCGGATTGGCGGTGGCCGGCCGAATGTGTGATGAGATGCCCATCTGCGGCCTGGCGGGTGATTTCGGCGGCCGGGTTACGCGGGGATACCTGGTGGGTGCTCCGCCGGTGCTGCTGATGCAGTTTGTGTTGGGTGCCTCGCGGCCCGGCGAAACGAATCACGGGTCCGAGTGGCGGATGTTTGAAGACAACAATGCCGTCAGCGGGCACGCGTTCATCGGGGCGGTGCCTTTCATCACGGCCGCTCAGATGACCGAGAAGCCCCTGCTCAAAGGCATCTTTTACGCCTGTTCCGTGCTACCGGCCTATTCCCGGGTGAACGACGATTGTCATTACGTTTCCCAGATCTGCCTGGGTTGGTGGATGGCCTATCTGGCCTGCCAAAGCGTCAATGAAACCAACGCCGCGTCCAACCGCCTGGCGATGTTCCCCATCGCTTCCCCCCAAATGGTCGGCGCGGGATTGGCCTATCGGTTCTGAGCGGGATTGGCGCGGGACCGGAGCCACTTCTTCCGAGTGCTCACGTGCCCCCCTGGCAGTCGTCGTCGTTTTTTGACCCCGATCGACCCCCGGGGAGCATTGCCAGGCAGGGGCGTTTTCCGGTATCATGGTGGATTACCCGCGCCTGGCCCCGCCCAGACGGGGTGTTCGATCAAACCCGCTTGCCCGCCGTACCGTGTCTATGACCGCACGGCACGGGTGCGACGTACGACCACGCAACACGATCAAGAGACCTCCCCGACTCGATGTTCGAATCGCTCCAGGAAGGATTGAGTTCGGCCTTTCGCAGCCTCCGCGGACGCGGCAAGCTGAGCGAAGCGAACATGCGCGATGTGCTCGGGCAGGTGCGGACCGCCCTGCTCGAGGCGGACGTCAGTTTGCCGGTCGTCAAGGATTTTATTGCCCGGGTTTCCGAGCAGGCCCTCGGCGAGCGCGTTCTGAAGTCGCTCGACCCGGGTCAGCACTTGGTCGGGTTCATCCATCAGGAACTGATCAACCTGATGGGCCCGGTCGACTCGTCGCTCCACCTCCGCGGCCCGCAGACGGTGCTCATGCTCTGCGGTCTGCAGGGCTCGGGCAAGACGACCACCTGCGGCAAGCTGGGGCGGATGATCGACAAGCGGGGGCGTAAGCCGCTTCTGGTGGCTGCCGACCTCCAGCGCCCGGCCGCGATTCGGCAACTGGAGGTGCTGGGCGAGCAGCTCGGCCTGCCCGTCTACACCGAAGTCGAGGCCACCGATCCGGTCAAGGTTTGCCAGAACGCGGTCAAGCACGCCAAAACGATCGGCGCCGAAATCGTCATTCTCGACACGGCCGGCCGGCTTCACGTCGACGACGAACTGATGGCCCAACTCGGGCGTATCGACCGGCGCATCGAGCCGGAGCAGATCTACCTGGTGGTCGACGGCATGACCGGCCAGGACGCCGTCAACAGCGCCAAAGCCTTCAACGAGGCGCTGGAACTGGACGGCCTGATCATGACCAAGCTCGACGGCGACGCCCGTGGCGGTGCGGCGCTGTCGGTCAAGGCGATCACCAACGTGCCGATCAAGTTTATCGGCACCGGCGAGCATCTCGACGAGATCGAGGAATTTCGGCCCGAGGGCATGGCCGAGCGAATCCTGGGCATGGGCGATATTGTCGGTCTGGCCCAGAAAGCCCACGAGGAATTCGACCAGGAGGAGATGCAGAAGCAGGAAGAGCGTCTCCGCAAAGGTCAATTCACGCTGGACGACTTCAAGAAGATGCTCGGCCAAACGAAGAAGCTCGGCCCGCTGAACAAGGTCATGAAGATGATCCCCGGCATGGGGGGTATGACCGAGGCGATGGGCGATGCCGACGTCGAGGGCGACATGCAACGCCTGGTCGGCGTGATCGACTCGATGACGCCCGACGAACGCCGCAATCCCTCGAGCACGATCGACACGAGCCGGCGGAGGCGGATCGCGGCCGGAGCCGGAGTCGAAGCCCATGAAGTCAACCAACTGGTCAAGCAGTTCGACGACATGGCCAAGCTCATGCAGAAAATGGCCGGCATGGGCATCCGCGAGCGGATGAAGATGATGCGGGATATCAGCAAGCAGGGGATGGCCGACCCCAGCGGGCGATTAAGCTCGAAAAAGGCCAGCACCGGTAAGCGAATGACGCCCAAGGAACGAGCCAAGGCAAAAAAACTTCGTGACAAAGAAGCACGAAGAAAGAAGAGAGGAAAGAATCGGCCGCCCGGCAACGGAAAGCCGCCCGGCAAATAATACGAACCAAAACCCTTCACGCAACAAACACTGCGGTAGTGTACGAGGAGAAAATCGTGGCAGTACGTATTCGGATGAAGAAATTCGGTCGGCGGCATCGGCCGTTCTTTCGGGTTTGTGTGATGGACCAGCGCACACCCCGGGACGGTCGCGTGCTCGAGGAATTGGGCACCTACGACCCGATGCTCGGCGACGTCGACGCTCGGGCCGTGCTCAACGGCGAGCGCATCCAGCACTGGCTGGGCGTTGGTGCGACCCCGTCGGACAAGGTTAAGGTATTGATCAAGAAGTACGGGGCCGACGGAACGCACCTGGACAAGCAGCGGGTCGCCCTGGACCGGCTGGCCGAATCGCGGCGTCGTCAGGTGGTCGACGTGCCGCAGCCGACGGAAGCCCCCGAGGAACCGGCCGCCGAGACGCCCGCTGAAGAGACACCCGCCGAGGCACCGAAGCCTGAAGCACCCGTTGCCGAAGCACCGGCCCCCGAGGCTCCGGCCGAAGAGGCACCCGTTGCCGAAGCACCTGTTGCCGAAGCACCTGTTGCCGAAGCACCGGCTGAAGAAGCACCGGCTGAAGAGACAAAGCCCGAGGCTAGCAGCGAGTAACCACCGATGCGTTTCGACGTCCTGACCCTGTTTCCCGGGATATTTCGGGGCTACTTGGGTCAAAGCCTGTTGCGGCGGGCGATCGAGCGCGAGTTGGTGGCCGTGCATTTGCACGATATTCGCCAATGGGCGACGGATAAACACCACTCCGTCGACGATCGCCCCTTTGGCGGCGGTCCTGGCATGGTGATGAAAGTCGAGCCGGTCGTTGCCTGTGTTGAGGCCGTGTGCGACCAGGCACCGCAAGCCGGGCATCTGGTCATGCTCAGCCCGCAAGGGCGGCGGCTCGACCAGGAGACCGTCGAGCGGCTCGCCGGACACGAGCGGCTGTTGCTGTTGTGCGGAAGATACGAAGGGTTCGACGAGCGGATTCGTCAGACGTTGCAACCGGAGGAGATTTCCATCGGCGACTATATCCTCAACGGAGGGGAGGTCGCCGCGATGACCATGATCGATACGGTGATCCGGCTGATCCCCGACGTCTTGGGCGACGAAGAGAGTAGTGGCAACGATTCCTTTTCGCTCCCCAAGCGGCAGTTGGAGTATGCCCAGTACACGCGGCCCCGCGTTTACCGGGAGTTGGAGGTCCCGC
>JABMRP010001183.1 GCA_013202535.1 Planctomycetota bacterium | reverse complement strand
TGGCTTCGGGCTGATGGGAGACTTCCTGCTCAGTTCCCTGGGGAGTGCCGTCGGCATCTATGTGGCGTGGCGGGTCATGCGGGACTACCTGAGTTAGAGGACCATGGTGAATCCGTGCGTGCCCATTTCTCTGCACGCTTTGCTGAAACAGATTCTTTGCTTTGACTTTCTTTGGCATGGTTCACTCCTCCTCATCCTGGCCTGCGGGGATGTACGGAATCAGGCCCTTCGCGAAGGCCATTTCCTGAACCTCCCTTGATGCGTGCCGCACGTCGATGGCGAACCCGTTCACTTCCAGCATCCAGACCCTCGGATTATCGTCCATGCGGCTGGGAAGCGTCCATTGGGGGTCGAACTCGCCAATCCTGAGCATCGTACGGATTGTCTTCGATTTCCCCTGCCCCGTGCTTTCCGCCACGCCAAACGCCTTGTCGATGTCCGTGAGTTTCATGTGCGGCGAGAGGCTACGGTCGTCGAGGAAGTTCACCCAGCCGATAGTTCGGACTATCGCACACGCCCAGGTCGTCGGCTTGCCCCGCAGCAGTGGCGACGGGCGTTTTCGGGCCAGTTTCTCGGCGAGCCCACGACACATGTCGGCATACTCCTCGTTCAGTCGCTCACGGCAGAACTGGTCCGTCATGGCGACGATCACTTCAAGGCCGTCCCGAACTTTGTCCGACGCGGGCCTCGTTGTCTTTCGCTTGGCTTTCTTTGTCGGTTTCCTTTCCGGAGCAGGTCGTCCTTCGATGGGAAGCGACGTGACGATGCCGAGCCGATCTTTCGCCTCCTTGTAGCTGTCGTTCAGACTACGTTTGATGCCTCCTCCGAAAGAGACGTTGTAGCCGCCCAGAAGGCCGTCGTAGACGATCTTGCCTCTCATGGGCAGCAGCACCGTTTCAACCCACCGCGGCAAGCGGGGACCGACCAGATCCTCGAATGGGTCGGTCAGAGCCAAGACTCCATAAGCAATCGGCGGAGCATCGGTGGCGAGAAAGACGGTATATTTCTGCAAGTAGCGGAAGATGAAAAACTTACCGGCAACCTGATGCCGCCATGACCGAACGATTTCCAGTTCCTCCTCGGACAGGCCGCACGGGTTCGCATCGACGAACGACTCGATGAGACCGGTTTCGTCAAGGAAGGCGTTGCGAACTTCAATCCGACTTTCGGGCGGCAGTCTGGAGAATTCGTCCAGGCTACCGATGCCGGGAATCACTTGCAGCCGCTCGTTCACATAGAACGTCAGCGAGCGATATAGCTTGAAGAATAGTTCGGCTTCGTCTGGCGGCAGGATCATGGGACTTCTTCCGGGAGATGGGCTCCGCTGGAAAGACATTGTCCACAAACAAGAAGTTCTCGCAAGTAGGGCAGCAGGCTCCAACGGTCATTTTCGTATTTCATCGCCCCGTCGTAACATCTGCCAAGAACTCAAACACCTTCCTTGTTGGTTTGTCGTCGGGTATCGTCACAGTCCTATTATGTCCGATCGTGTTCAGCCTGATAAGACCCTCGCCGTAGGCGAGCGCCATTCCCCCGCAACCTCACGAAGCAACATCGCCTTCTCACCTTTGTTCCACTCCCGCCGGTCCCGATCAGAAAGCCCCGCCGGCGTCGCCCAAGGCAGATTCGATCGCTACCAGATGCTGCCACCCATCGCCAAAGCCGCGCTCGTATTCAAACGGCTCAGCCCCCAGTCTACCAGACCGCCCTGTCAATCCATGTCTAACCGGATCTGGGGGGTAGGGTCAAGCACGACACGGCTCCAACCCCTTACCTCACCTGCGGTTTGAGGGTCGGAAGTAGGACGAGGTTGGCGGGAACGCTATAATGCCCACACGATGGCGAAAGCAGCGGTGGCGGTGAACAAGGCGGCAGTGGATAATCAGCGTGAGCCGGAATGACACCCTTGCAGAAATTGGAGACACTGATAATGAAACGGGCACCGAAGACGCCGTTGGTGCTGGCTGCGCTGCTCGCCGCGGTTATGGCCACACCGGTCCACGCCGCCGACAAGCCGATCAAAGCCTTCATCCTCGCCGGGCAATCCAATATGGTCGGCTGGGGCGACAGTGCAAAACTGTCCGACGACCTCCGCAAAGGAAACGACCGGGTGCTGATGTTTGAGCGTGGCAAATGGCAGCCGCTCAGGCCGCACCAGCCAGCCAGCAGCGGCCAGAAGCGATTTGGCATGACCGAGTTCTCCTTTGGCCCGGAGATCGCCTTCGGTCACGAGATGGCGAAGGCGTGGCCCGAGGAGACCATCGGCATCATCAAGTTTTCCATCGGCGGCACCAGTCTGCTGGCGTGGAAGCCAGACTGGAAGAAGGAAGATGCCGACCGGGTTGGGCAAGGTCGTCTTGGCTCGCTGTACAAAAGGCTGATGGAGAAATTGGATCAGGCCAAGAACAGCCGGGACATCGAAATCGTCGGCTTCCTCTGGCTCCAAGGCGGCGGCGACATGAAGAAGGTCGATGTCGCCAAAGAATACCTCGACAACCTGAAGTCACTTGTCGCTGCCGTTCGCAAGGGCACCCGTGTTACCGCTTTGCCATTCATCTACGGCTCAGCCCGGCAGGAGAGCATACCCGATGACTTGTCGGACCTCGTACCTGAAGTACGGATCGGTCGATATCCCGCCGCCCAGTGGGTCCTCAAGGCCCAGTTCGATGCCCAGGAGGCGATCGCCAACTCAAAGATGGTCATTCTTCGGGACATTGAGAAGCACCCGCAAAACGTCCACTACAACGCAGCCGGGCAACTAAAGGTGGGGAGGACGTTTGCCGAGGTGTTTCTCGATTCCGGCCCACGCGGCGTTCGCCTGGCACCGCCAGACTGCCCGGCGTGCGCCATGGGCCTCACGGCGGAATTCGTCTTCAAGCGATTGGATGGCAACGAAGACAAGATCGTAACCGTGAAGGAATTCTCGGCGAGTCCCGGGATGCAGAGCGAATCGGCGGCTGATGAAGCCGTTGGGCGAATTGATAAGGATGGGAACGGTGAGCTTTCGTGGCAGGAATTTGAGGCGGCCTACAAGGCCAGGCACGCCCACTGCAAACCGTCGAAACCAATCGAAGGCGTGCAGCCCGGCGGAAGAGGAAATGCCACCATGTTTGCTCGGGTCTTCATGTTGCGAAGTGACCAAAACGGTGACGGCAAGGTGGACAGGTCCGAGTTCCGTGGGGGCGAAACGGGATTCAACCGTCTGGACCAGAACAAGAATGGCTTCATTGAAGTCGATGAACTCGGGGAACTGCACGAGAGTCGGATGAACGATCCCAAGAGTATGCGTGAGCGATTGCAGAGCGGCGACATTCGCAAGCCGCCGAAGGATAAAGCACATAAGGAGTTGCCATGAAATCAATCGACCGGTTGGTGGCGGAACATGACATCATCGAGCGTGGGGCAATCTCTGCCTGACGTGGGGTGTGGAGCCCGCACTGCAGCGTCACCGAAAGTCACTGGGCCCTTACCTGGGAGGAGCATGAAGATGACGATCCACAGCAAACCTAATCGCCGAGAGTTTGTCAAAGGTTCCGCCGCGGCGGCCGCAGCGGCCCTCGCCGGCGGCTTGACGATGGCTCGCCGTGTCCACGCCGCCGGTGGCGATCGAATCAAGATCGCCCTGATCGGTTGCGGAGGCCGTGGTACGGGCGCGGCATCCCAATGCCTGAGTGTGCCGAACGAGAACATCCGACTGATCGCCGTGGCCGACGCGTTCGAAGACAGAGCCACCCGGTCACTGGCTACCCTGAAAGGCAAATTCGGCGACAAGGTCGACGTGCCCCCGGACCGTGTTTTCACCGGGTTTGACGCCTACCGCCAGGCGATCGACTGCGAGGCCGATCTGGTGCTGCTGGTCACGCCGCCCGGCTTTCGACCGATGCAATACAAAGCGGCCATCGAAGCCGGTCGGCGGGTGTTCATGGAGAAGCCGGTCTGCGTCGACGCGCCCGGTTTCCGCTCGGTCATGGAAACCAACAAGCTGGCCGACGAAAAAGGGCTGCAGGTGGCCGTGGGTTTGAATTCCCGACACACGGCCCCGGTCGTGGAAACCGTCCGGCGAATCCACGACGGGGCGGTCGGAGCGTTACAGTTCACGCGGGCCTACTGCAACAATGCCGGCGTTTGGGTCCGCCCGCGCCAGCCCGGGCAGACCGAGATGGAGTACCAGATGAGAAACTGGTTCTACTTTGTCTGGCTCTGCGGCGACCACATCGTCGAGCAGCACGTTCATCTGATCGATCAAGCCAATTGGATCAAGGACGATCATCCGGTCGAGGCCAACGGCATGGGCGGCCGCGAGGTCCGCAAGGGAAAAGACCACGGCCAGATCTTCGACCACCATTTCAATGAGTT
>JABMRP010001182.1 GCA_013202535.1 Planctomycetota bacterium | reverse complement strand
GAGGAGCACATGGCCGCCGACCCGGGCTTGGCGCTGGTGGCCACCGACGGCCAGCGAAGCGATCGCACGGTCAGCGGCACCTACGAGATCCGCCACCAGAACGGATCGCTGGTGATGACCAAGGGCGACGTCCGGCTGATGACCGTACCGCTTGCCGCGCCGCCGACGGCGGTGTACGTCGAGGGGGACAAGCTGTTGCTGCGCGAGATCGCCATGTTTCGCGGCGGGCCCGTGCCGGACGAAGAGACCCGCGCCCGCGAAATCGTACTGCAAAGCGAGCGGCCGGCCTCGTTGCGATGGCGCGAATATCTCCCCACCGGGGCAATACTGAAGCGATTGCCCGATGGCCGTGTCGAGTTGGCCACCAAGAATACCACGGAGATGGCATACGTCGCGGTTCCGTTGATTCGCCCCGGGTTGTACGAAGTGATTGTCTTGCTGGAAGATCCCATGCCGGGGACCGGGATCTATTTGGCCGACGGGGAAGGCCGGCCGGTCCATGGAGTCGGCTTTTTTCGCGACTCCAGCACCGGGCTGCCAGTTCTCGGTTACGACGATCCGGACGTCGCCGCAACGGCCGTGAAGGTGGACATCGAGACGAGCCCGGTGCCATACGCCGGGCGGCGGCAGTGGTTGCGGCTTGTACAGACCGGCGGCACGCTCAAATGCTGGACCAGCGGCGACGGCGTGCATTGGCGCCAGGCGTTGGCCCCGCGCAGAAGTATCGCCAGCTTCTACCGTGAGATAGGCCTGTACAGCCGGGCAAGTGAAGGGCTCCGAAGCGTCAAGCTTCGCCGCTTGCAGGTTCGCGCGTTCGACGCCCTGACGTCGCTGGCTCCGCTGGAGTTGCGACAGCGGGCTCTGGATCTGCCGCTGGGTGACCCAGAGCAGACCGACGCGGGAGCGTGGCAGCAATGGGTATGGGAAAACCAACCGGAGGGAACCGATCCGATCGCGTGGCGGCGAGCCGCGGCGATCGCCAGCCTGATCCGGGGTGCGAAGTCTCCGCTGGCCGGTGCCTTGCTCGACGGGCTGCTCGAAGAAGGTCTGTCCGCCGCAGTGTCCGTCGAGGCCAAGGTGCGGCTGCTGGAGGATGCGACCTTGCTTTACGACGCCTGGGCCACGACCGACGCGCAGCGTTTGATCGCCCACTACCACGGGCTGAGCCGCGATCTGCTGCATGGCGCCGATATGCCGGGGTCCGGTATCGTTTGCCGGGCGCTGATGGACGCACCGTTGTGGACCGAAAGCCACCGCGTCGAGCCGCTCGACCCTGAGCTTGTCGGGGCGGAGTTGCTGGCGCTGGTGTGTCGGCAAGAGTGGGAAGAAGCGTACCGGTTGTGTCGGCAAGTAAGATTCCACAGTCGCCCACCGGAACCGAAAACTCATTGGCCGGCCAATTCGACCGGTTTTCATGGGCTGGTCGACTGGGCCCAAGCCCGGGCGTCGCGACGATTGAAAGAAAAGCCGCCGGGACCGGCCGTTGCCACCCCGGCCGATTGGCAACACCCGCTGATCGTCGACCTGAGCTCCGAGGGATACAGCATTCATGCCGAATTGACGGCGGCCGTGCGGGAGAAAGCGTACGACACGGCATGCCGGATCCTCACCTCGGCCACCATGCCTCGCGACTCGGGCTTGATCGCCGACACCGCCGATGCGGGGCTTTTCCAGGCATTGCCCACGACGATCGCCATGCTCATGTCGCGACACCCCCGGCTGCAACAGGCCATGGCGAGCCGATGGGGCGACGCGGATCAGTTGCAATTGCACACGGCGATGGCAGAAAACGATCTGGCCGCGATCCGGTCGGCGACCGTGCGCTACCACGGCACGCCGGCCGCTGCCGAAGCCCACAGTTGGTTGGGTGATCGGCTGATGGCCGGAGGACGGTTTGCGCCGGCAATCGGCCGCTACCAGCGGGCATTGCCCACGGCGTTGTCGTCGCAGCACCACGGGTTAACCGCCCGGATTCGGCTGGCCGGCGCGATGCTGGGTTGGGAGATGGGCTCGGCGGCAATTGAACCGGTCGACTTCGGCGACGTCCGGCTGACGGTCGAGGAGTTCGAGAAGTTGGTGGCCGAGATGCTCCGTCAACACGCCGACCCGTCGGGCGGTTCCACCGCTTACGAAACGACCCGGGTGCAGCAGACCCCGCCACCGGCACGGTTTGAATTGCACCCCTGGGCCGAGTTGAAGGGCCAAGTGGGCCTTGAGCCCGAGAAGGTGCCCGGCGACTCGCAATCGCTCGATTGGCCCGCCCGTCAGATGGCGGCCGTGGCGTGGGCCGATACGCTGATTGTCAGCAACCGCTTCAAAGTCGTGGCCTACGAGAAATCGACCGGGAAGCCGAAGTGGACGTATTCCTTGGGCGATCGTCAGGGACCGGCCCACGCCTGGCCGCGAGTCGCCATGCGGCCATGCCTCGTCGGCGGACGGATCTACACGCGGCTGGTGGCCGAAGGCGGACGGCCCGAACTGGTCTGTCTCGACGCGGCGACGGGCAAGTGTCTCTGGAACGGTGAGAACCCCGCGCACGTGGTCTCCGATCCGCTTTCCTCCCACGGCGATCTCTTTGCGCTGACGGTCGATCCGGCCGACGGTCAGCCGGCAACGCAATTGGTGCTCTCCGCATTCGATCCCGAGTTGGGCACCGTCTTAAGGCAGTGGCCCCTGCTGCAACTCCGCGGCACGCCGGGCCTCCAGCACGTCTGCCGGGCAAGCATCGCCGGCGATAAGATCGTCGTGGCCGTGGCCGGCTCGCTCTTCTGCTGCGACACGTCCGGCCGGGTGATCTGGGCGCGACAGCAGACTTGGCTCCCGCCCGCGCTGGATCCCCAGCGTCCGCGGCGATATCATCTGCCGCCCCTGATGGCCGGTGCTCGGGTATATGTTGCGGAGCCCGGTTCGGGAAGCGTCGAATGCGTCGACTTGGAGACGGGTCGCCTGCATTGGCGCGCGGCCTTGCCCGGCGCAAGGCGCTTGCTTGCCTTGACCGGCGAGACGCTGCTGATGGAGACCGACGAGGGGATCCTCGCTCTATCCGCCGCGACCGGGGATCTCCGCTGGCATCACCATGCCCCGTCAATGCTCAACGGCTACCTGTGCGGCGAGCCCGGCGGACTGTTGACCGCGCGATACGAATCGGCCGGCGGCGACCAGTCGTATCCCGAACTCGTCTGGCTCGGCGTGCAAAGCGGTCAAGTCACCGGCCGCGCACCGCTGCCGAGCCTGGCGCACAAGCAGCCGACCCTCGGGCCGCTGGTGGCCGACGACGATCACCTCTGGTGCTTCACGGGCGTCTTCGACGAAAAGGGCGTGCTTCAGGGGGAGCGAACGATCGTCGAGTTGAAGGCCGCCGGGCCGGCGCACCCGGCCGACAAGGAAACTCCCGCGCCGTGGGCGGCGAACGTCGACCACGCGTTGCTCACCGGGGCCGAGGCCGTGTTACCCGGCTGGACGATCTTGACGGCAGTACACGACGAGAAGACCGGCCTGCAATCGCTCTCGGCCGACGAGCCAGCCATCCTGGTGACCAAGGTGGACAAGACCTCCTTGCGACTGGCCCGCCGGGTGAAGGTGCCGGCCGAAGGAAACGCGCGGCTGCTGCTGGAAGTTGGCCACGAGGGGGAAACATCGTCGACGGTTCGGATTCGCGCCGGAGGACTGCCCCTGGACCAGTTTTCGCTCGAAGTGCCAGTTGCCGAAGTGCCAGTTGCCGAAGTGCCCGTCGCCGGGGAGCCAGCCGCCGAGACACCGGTTGCCGAGACGCCAGTCGCCGAGACGCCGTGGCAGCGGCACGAGATCGACCTTTCGGCTCACGCCGGCCGGGAGGTGTGGATTACGATTATTCAGCAGCAGGCCGGAAACTCACCGGCGTATGTATATTGGAAACGGTTGGAGATAACACCCTGACCTTGCGGGAAACTTTCCCGTATGCACCGGAGACACCACTCGATGTCCGACATCTTTACTCGCACCTGTTGCCTGGCCGCGTTGTGCAGCGTGGCGTGGTGGGTCCCGCCGGCCGGGGCCCAAGATGCGCCCGTGGTAACGTACCTGGAAGGTCACGACGGGCCGCTCCGCGCCGTGGCCTTCACGCCCGACGGCAAGACGCTCGTCTCGGCGGGATTCGACCG
>JABMRP010001181.1 GCA_013202535.1 Planctomycetota bacterium | reverse complement strand
GGAGCATGCGGCCGCCCAACGTGGACCGATGAAACCAGCGGTGCCTATCGTGGAACCGAAGCCCGACAATTCGCTACACCTCCGGCCAACCGATCCCGGGAGACCGGCCGTGGCCACCGGTCCGGTGGGCCGCTTCCTCTACTCCACCGGCGATCGCCCCCTGCTCGGGTATACGGTCAGGCGGGGGATCGGGCACGGCGGGTTCGGCGAAGTCTATTTCGCCACCAGCGACGCGGGCAAGGAAGTCGCCTTGAAGCTGATTCGCCGCAACCTCGACGTCGAACTCCGCGGCGTGACTCAATGCCTCAATCTCCGGCACGCGAATCTGATCGACCTGTACGACGTTCGCAGCGACGAACAGGACGGCACCTGGGTGATTATGGAGCACATGGCCGGCAAGCCACTGGACGAAGTGGTCGCCGGCTATCCCCAGGGAATGCCCGAGGCGGAAGCCCTGCATTGGATCAACGGCATCGGCCGGGGCGTGAACTACCTGCACGACCACGGGATCGTGCATCGGGATCTCAAGCCGGGCAACATCTTTCGCGACGTGGACATGGTCAAGATCGGCGACTACGGCCTGACGAAGTTCATCTCGTGCAGTCGCCGCAGCGGCCAGACCGAGAGCGTCGGCACCGTCCATTACATGGCCCCCGAGGTCGCCAACGGACGCTACGGCAAGCAGATCGACGTCTACGCCATGGGGATCATCCTCTACGAGATGCTCACCGGGCAGGTTCCGTTCGACGGGGAAAGCGTGGGCGAGGTGCTGATGAAGCATCTCACCGCGCGGCCCGATCTTTCCGTCTTGGCCCCGGCGTACCGTGCCGTCGTCGAGCGCGCACTGCGGAAGGACCCGCAAGAGCGATACGCCACGGCGGCCGACATGTTGGCCGATCTGCCAGGCGGAGAACCGGCGCCGATCGTACTCGCCGCGGCACCCGCCACCCAGTCACCGGCGAAACAAGCATCTGCGACGGTTGCCGCTACGGACACGCGAGGCGAGGTGGGCGATCCGATCGGCCGGGCGGCGGTCGAGACATGGCACGAGATGCGAGCGGCCTGGCACGCGGCCAATTTGAGCACCACGCAGAAGGTGGGGGTACTGGTTCTCGGCGTGGCGGTCTTGGTGCTCTGCTCCTTCTTCCTCGTACCGCTGGTGCCCGTGGTCGGAGCCCTGTTTCTGCTCTACGTCGCGTACCGCATCGCCCGGGCGGCGATGCTGATGATGTTTCCCTCGGCCTGCGGCCGGATCGGGCATAACCGTATCGATGCGCCGGACGGTGTACAACCGGCCAGACGCTCGCGCGACGATCCGCCCCGCGGCGCGCGTCCACGATATCGACCCCACATTCTCGGCCGGCGCCGTGCGTTTGAAGCGAATCGAGAGACGGTCGTCAAACCGGCTCGTCAGCGAGTGACCGAGTTGCTCGGGTCGATGTTGGCCGGTGCGCTGATCGCGCTGGTCATGTGCCTGGTCATGCTGATCCTGAACAACTTTCGCGGTATCGTTCTGGGGCCGGAACACTACGGATGGCTGGCGATGGTCAGCATCGCGGGTATCTGGAGCGTGATGATTCCCTCGAAGTTTTGGGAAGGGACCGAAGGCGAGGCGGCGCTGCGCCGGTTTATCTTGATGGTGGTCGGCATGGGGATTGGCGCGGGGGCGTCGCTGGCCGCCGCGGCATTTCTCGTGGAGCCGCCCTTGGACCAGTGGACGCCGCAGACGGCCTGGCGGTTCCCGCCCACGTTTTACGACGTCGACGGCACGCCCCGGATGCTGGCCCACGTGGCCGCCTTCGGCACGATGTTCCTGTTGATCCGTTGGTGGCGCCAGACCGATCCGCGGCGCTCCACTCGGCTGAGTCTGTGGTCGATACTCTTCTGCACGGTGGTTGCCGGCCTGGTGGCCTTGGGATGGCATTTCCCGCTGGCGTGGTTGACGATGGTTGCCGCGGTGATGTCCGTTTCCATCCAATTGGCAAGTTCCCGACAACCGTCCCGCGGAGCGAATCGGCCGTAGCCGAGGGAGGTGTGCGCGATGTCGGTGCTCTTGCTCATTCTACTCCTGCTGATACTGTTCGGGGTTGCGTTTGTCTTCACGCGCCGGCCCCGGCAGATCGTTTCGACGTTGTTGCCTTTGGCGCTGGCGGCGGTTTTGGTGGCCGGTGGCGCCGTGCTGCTGCATTTTCGATCGATTCCGGGCTGGACATCGCGATTCTGGCCGGAAGTCGAGATCGAAGACGAATTGCCCGATTCCGGGCTCGCCACTCCCGATCCGGTAGAACCGCCCGACATCGAGGAGACGGTCGGCCGGTTGGCCCGCGATGAACCGTCGGAAAGCGAGTCGCCTTTGCCGACCGATCCGGCGGACCACTTTTCCGGTTCCGCCAAGGTGTTGCGTTCGATGCAACAGGCGATGGTTCGGACGTTTGCCGGTTCGCCGAGCGAAGAAGACGAGCCGTCGATTCCCGCGCCAGTGCCGGTCGTGGCCGAAGCGCCAGACGTTCCGTCTTCCCCCGCCGAGCCGCGTCCCGGTTGGATCGGGCTTCCGGCGCAGCGCGTCGAGGGCGTCTATCGGATGACCGTCGTGGTCGGCCCGTACCGAACGCGGCCGATGTGTGACAAAGCGCTGCAACTGGCCGTCTTGAAAGCGTCGCACCAGTACGTCGAGGAGTACATGGGGCCGCCGGCACGCCGTCTGGTCCAGCTCTCCACCGAGTACGTCACCAGCCAGATCGTTCAAGCCACCTGGGAGGAGCCACTGGCGATCCTTCCGGGCACAAGATTCGTTCTGCTCCACGCCCTGCTGGAATTCGACGACGAGGTCAACGCGAAAATTCAGGATACGTGGCGAGAGGCGGTCGTCGCCCAGCTTCGCGTATTGACCGGAAACGAGCCCGGCGCGCCGGAGCCCCCCGCGACGCCGGCGGCAGAAGAACCGCCGGTCACGATCACATCCTCGCCGCCACCGGCGTGGACAGGCGAGGCGTCGACGATTTTCGTCGGGCCCTATGTCGAGAAGAAGGAATGCTATCAGGCGCTGCCCGAGGCATTGAAGGATTGCGTGGCCGAGTGCCTCCAGAGGCCGGACGCCGGCGATCGCGTTCCGCTGGATGTGGACACCATCCGCAACCACGTTCTGGTCGATGAGCACTGGGAGAAGCGCCTTTCAACATTCGGGGCGACCGAACAGCCGATGCATACCCTCTACGTGAAGGTGCATTTCGACGCCGATACCGTGGCCTGGCTCAAGAAGCGGTATCGCCAGTCGCTGATCGGCGAGCGACTGCAACTGGCCGGCATGGGTCTGGCGGCCGTGCTGGGAGTCTTGGCACTGGCCTTCGCCTACTGCAAGACCGATCTGGTGACCGCAGGGAAATATCGTGGCCGCTTGCGACTGCTCGGCGTTTCGGTGATACTGGCGACTGCCGCGGCGTGTACGAGGCTCGCCGGAGTTTGGTAACCAAGAGGTCGTCTAGCAGCCCCATGCCGTCTCCCAGCCAATCCGACACCCTGTTGATCCAGTGTATTCGCACCGGAGACGCCGACGCCTGGGGGCAATTGATCGGGCGGTTCGAGGGGCGGCTGTTGGCCTTCGTCGAAAGTCGGGTCCAGGGACGCGCGGCGGCCGAGGATATCGTCCAGGAGACGTTCATCGGCTTTCTCACCAGCCTGCCCAATTTCGACGACCGCCGGCCGCTGGAAAGCTATCTCTTCTCGATCGCCGCGCACAAGCTGGTCGACCACTTGCGTCGCGAAGGCCGGCGCCCGACCTTGCCGCTGCAGGGCGATTCGTCCCGAAGCGGTTCCTGGGAGCCGGCGGCCGCCGGGCGCGGGCCCAGTAGCATTCTCCGCAGCGGTGAACGGCGGGGACTGGAAGAGACGGCCCTGGCCGAGGCGATCGCCCAGCAAATCGACCGCTGGCGCAAACGGGCCGACTGGCCGAAGATCCAATGCGCCGAGTTGCTCTTCGTCCGCGGCTGGCCGAACAAAGAGGTCGCCGCCCGGCTCGACCTGACCGAGCAAACCGTGGCCAACTGGAAGTTCGAGTTCCTGGCCAATCTCCGCAACGCCCTGCGCCGGCAAAACCTGCCCGAGGAAGTCTTTCCGGAGCTGTACGAGAAGCCGTGAAGGCCAAAACGCCCGCATGACCTTCAGCCCCCGGCTCTGCCGGGGGGCTCTCTCAGTACGGCGGAAACAACCGCCGGAACCCGTGGATCAGCACGATCGCGAGAAAGAGCAGGTTCCGCGGCAGCACCCCCGCAAGCGGCAACCGAAGCGGCCGAGTCGCTTGCTCCTTGTGCATCGCCTCGTGAAGTTGAGCCGCCAGACGCTCCATCCAGTCGACCGTCGCGGGCCACTCCCACAGACCGTCGAGCCAATCTTGGGGAATCCCTCGTCTGCCCACGCCGGCTCCGACAATTCCACCGACGATTGCCGCCGTCGTGTCCGTGTCACCGCCACAGCGGACAACCTCCGTTACGGCCGAGCGGAAATCCGCTTGGTGACTCAGCCAGACGTGAATGGCCACCGGCACCGTGTGATAGACGTAGCCCGAGACGCCCTTCTCCAGGCCGAGCGATGCGGCGAAATGTTGCGAGGATTCGTTCCCCGCGACGCCGTCGACCGCCTGTTCGACGAGCGCAAGCAGTTCCTCGGCCGGTGGGTCCAAAGGATCGGGCAGCAAGTGCCGCAACTCCTCGGCGAACCGTGTACCGGCGACCGTTGTCTCCCGGCTTGCCATGCGAGCAGCCAGAGCAACCGCCAACGCACCGTACTCGGCCTTCGGGTCGGTGTGCGTAATGCGCGTCGCCGCCTTGACGAGTCGCCGGAGAAGGGGAAGGTCTTCCACGGCGGCCCCGATCACGGCGGTCCGCATGGCCGGCCCGTTCCCGGCCGAGAACACACCGCTACGATCCGGCGACACGCCGACGCACAGTTTCAACAACGCCCGAGCCGTGGCCAGCCCGATACCCGCCGGAAGACAAAGAAACCATCGCCGCAGTCGCCGCGCCAATTGCCGAGTAAACACATCGACGTCGCCACCGGAAGCAATGAGCGACTGCGCGACCATACACGTGTGTTCGGTATCATCAGAGACCATGCCCCGCCGAAAGATCAGGTGATGCCGATCCGGTTCGCCAAACAGCCGCACTCCGCGCCGCTTCGACAGCCCCTCATACGGCAAGCCGATCGCATCACCCACGGCCGTTCCGAGAATCGAGCCGGTGATCGGGGAGTCGTTCATGTCTCAAACTCTAAACGGGAGTGAAAAACGGGGACTGGCTCCGAGCCCAAACCGGTCGAATCCTCGGGAGAACGGCTGCCGCGAGGTGCCTGTCCCCCTTTTTCACGGTCCTCGCCAATGGCCCGTCCGAAAAGGGGGGGCTATCGACGCGTCTGGGCGAACGCCATCGCGTGTCCCATGAAAGCGCCGGCAAACGACTGAAAACTCAGTTCCTCCGACGCTACCCGAAAGGTCCCTCGGGGACGACCCTTCTTGGGCGTCAGAATCAGGCAAGCGCCGTCGTACAACCGATCTCGCAGAAACTTCGTCAGGAGGATCTCGTAGCGCCTTGCGTAGGATGCTTCCCGGAACTCCTCGAAGACCTTGAAGTGGGGCTCTCTTACCTTCACCGGAGCAGCGGACTTCGGGCAATCTTCGAGGATGAAGAGGTAGCCCAACCAGGGACGCTGCGAGGGTTTGAACGCGCCTTCCCGATACGCGGCCCAGAGATCGGTGGCGTTGCCCAGAGCTTCTTCGGCGCGATTGTTGAAGTTGTTGCCGAACGAGGGGCCCACCTGGGCCTTGAATTCGACGATCGCCAAGAGTTGCCCATCGACGACAGCCAGTAGATCCCAACTTTTCTCCGCGCGAAAGTAGCCCGGCAGTTCGAGTTGCCGATTCCAGAAGACTTCGGCTTCCGGCAGACCGGCCTCAATCAACAAATCCCGGCAGAGCGTAACGAAACCGTCCAGGTGCTTGCCCCCGGTAACGGCCGTTCGCAGGCCGGCGTCCCGTGTACCGGAATCCTTGCCTTGACTGGCCGCCTGCCGATCCCGGGTCGCCCAGAAATGGCGTATTGCCTTCCTGACCCGCTTGGTCAAGTCATCCATGAATCGCCACCTTCGCCTTACTGAAGAGGTCGCAGTTGGCAGTGCCTATCGTGCGCTCGGCAATCCTGAGATACTCCCGGTCGATTTCGTAACCGATGCTGTTTCGCCCGTGGCGCATGGCGGCGATGGTGGTCGTTCCCGTGCCCAGAAATGGATCGAGTACGGTGTCGCCGACGAAGCTGAACATGCGAATCAGGCGAGTTGCCAGTTCGATCGGATACGGAGCCGGGTGTTTTCGGGTCGAGGCCCCCGTCACTCCCGTCCAAATCTGCTGGAACCACGTCTGATGGTCTTCGGCCGAGATCACGCTCAGGACGCGAGCGGCGACCGAAGGTTTCCTGTATCCGCCCGGTTTTCGCTCCATGAGGATATATTCGATGTCGTTCTTAATGACGGAATTGGGCTCGTAAGGCTTACCCAAGAACGCCGAACCGTTGCCGCTGACCTCGTAGACGGCGTTGGCGATCTTGTGCCAAATGATCGGAGCCAGATTGTCGAAGCCGATCACCCGGCAGTGTTCCTGGATCGACGCGTGAAGCGGCACGACCGTGTGGCGTCCCTTGTTCTTGCGCCGGGAGAGGCACACGTCGCCGACGACACAGATGAGCCGCCCCCCAGGCACAAGAGCCCGATAGCAGGACCGCCAAACCTTATCGAGTTCCGCCAGAAACTCATCATAGTCCTCGACGTGCCCCAACTGTCCCGACGTGTCGCGGTATTCTTTCAGCGTCCAATAAGGGGGGGACGTCAGCACCAAGTGAACGGATTCCGCTTCGAGTTCGATTGTTCGGGCATCCCCCAGATGGACTTCGTGCGTCGTGGGGACTTCCGCTACCGCCTCCTGAATCAATGCCAACGACTTCGGATCTTTGGCAATCGCCGGAATCGCTTTCTGCACATCTTCGAGATCCCGGAGATCCGCGGGCACATAGTCCTCGACACGGAACTCTCGAGTCTCACTGGTTTTCGTCGCCATCGCGTATCACCCATGCATCCCAAAACAACGTGCCGTGTCCTCCCGCATTGTACATGCGAACACCGCGAGGGCATAGAGCTGTCGTGAGAGTACCCCCTCACTCCTCCATCACCACCCGAAACCCCACGTTAAACACTCTCTGGTAAGGCGGATACGAAAGCCGAAACGCCGAACCGCAGCGCTGGGGGCGATCGTACCAGGAGCCGCCGCGGACGACTTTGCGGCCGGTTGTGGTGGGGTCGTTGCGGCCGTCGGCGGCGTCGTAGGGGTAGGGACGCATCGAGGATCGGGTCCATTCCCAGACGTTGCCATGTATGTCGTGCAGACCCCAGGGGTTCGCTTCGTAGCGGCCCACGTCGACCGAGACGAAACTGCCGTCGTCGAATCGGGCTTCCTTGGGGACCCAATCGTCGTACTTGTTGGGATTGGGCACCAGGCGCACGCGGACGAACGTGTCCAGGGCGAACTCGCTCAGCCGGGCGTCGCCCAGGTTGGCGAACCGGGCGAAATCGGTATCCAGATCGCCGTACCACAGGGGCGTGGCCGTGCCGGCCCGACAGGCGTATTCCCACTGTGCCTCGGTGGGCAGCGAAAACCGCCGGCCCGTCGTCTCGCTCAGCCACCGGCAGAAGGCCGTCGCGCGGGTCCACGATAATCGAACCGCCGGCTGCCGTGGCCCGTCGACCGGATAGCCGTGGATGCCGAACTGGTAGCCGTGCATCGGCTCGACGTGGCTGTCGTGCGTGGCGTCGAATTGGGCGAACTGCTCGTTGGTCACCTCGAAGCGACCCATCCAATACGGTTTATCGATGCTCACCGCCGTCGCGGGCCGCTGGTCGGGATGTCCGTCGCGGCGGCCCATCACAAAGTGTCCGGCGGGAATGCGAACCAGTTGCAGCGTGACACCCTCGCCCAAGTCGATCGACTGTTCGATCGGCCCGGCCGCTGCCTGTCGCCGCCCGGCTTCGCTTGCCGCCAACGGCCAATCGGGACACTGGATCGGCACGACCGACGGCCCGGGCAACGGCTCGGGCATGACCGGTTTGATCGGCTCGACGGACACCTCGGGGATCGCCTCGGGATCGTCGTCCATGCCGGCGTAAAGACGGCGCATTTCCCGGCTCCGGGCCGAAACGTGCTTCACCGCCCCCTCGCCGGCGATCTCCGTCCACGTGCCGTGGAACGGCGCGTTCAGATCGATCCAGGTGACCAGCCGGTCCCATGCTTCGTCGTCGAGTTGTACGTTGTGGTGACCTTTTTGAAGCAGTTGGACCAACTCGGTCGAGTCGGCGTGAAATTCCGTCGGCGTGAGCAGGTGGATATCGCTTTCGATCCCCGGCCGGCGCACGTAGCGGTGCAACTGGGCGTAAGCGACGGAGAAATTCCCCCCCACCGCCGGGTTCACGTGGCCGGCGATGTTGGAAGTCCAATCGGTAATCCGCTCCGTGCCGCGCAGATCGCACAGCGCCGGGCGGTCGTCTCGCGCTTGACCGTTGTGGCAACCGATGCAGTATTCATCCAGCACCGGTTGCACCTCGCGGGCGAAACTGAATCCTCGCGCGGGGCCGTACCAGGGGGCAATCTCCGATGGCCGGCGCTGGAAGGCCAGCGTGCGGCGGTTGGGCGTGACCGTGTTCTGCTGCTCGTGGCAACCGACGCACGAGAGCACTTCACCCGGCATGGCGGTAAACCAACTTCGCATCAATTGTAGCGACTTGCCCTCGGCGTCCAACGGCTGCACGGCCACCGGCGTGTTGGCCGGCACGCGAAACATGGCCGAGCCGTCGCTCTCCACGGGTACGGTTCCCAACACACGTTTGATATCCCACGGCCCGTCCATGCCGATCGCCCCCAGCAAGCCGCCCATGCCGCGATAGCTGAAGTGGTAGGAAACCAACCGCAACTCCTTCACCGTACCTCGGGGAATCCCCTTGAGCCCGGGGCCGCGGTAGATGTCGGTCATGTAGACCACGGCGTCCTTGCGCGACGTGTCGACCCGATCGTGGATCAGCGGCGGCGTGGGCACCGATCGCAGCGGGATCGGTTCCAACAGGGCATAGCCGGGCAGTTCCTTCAGCAGCACCATGTTGTCGAACACGTCGACCAGGTACACCCCCCATGGCGATCCGGACGTGGGACGCGCCGACGTGAGATAGTAGTTTTCGCCGAGCGGAAAAGGATGGAGAAACTGTGGCCAGATGCCGTCGGCCAGATTATCGCGAATGATCGGCGCGACCTTCTTGCCCCGGCCGGGAATCTCCTGCACCATGCCGTCGGCTTCGCGACGCCCGAGGGCCGGATCGAGGATCAGCAGCCGCCCCGCTCGAGCCACGCCGTGGTGCCCCGTAGCGATGCCCGCCACTTTGGTCGGATGCCCTGGAACGGGCCGGGCATAGAAAAAAGAGTTGGTGAAGAACGAGTTGCTGCCGTAATACTCGGCCTGGGCCGTGCCGTCGGGGTTCATCTGGAAGAGCATCCGCGAATTGGAGTGCGGCAGGTCGCTGTACTCCCATCGCAAGTACAACACCCGGCCGCCGTTGGTCACCGTAGGACACCAGTTGTGTTCCTGATCGACGGTAAGCTGCCGAATCGAGCCGTCGAGTTCGCGAATGTACAAGTTGGTCACGTGCGAACTGCCGTAAACACACGGCACGCCCACGAACGGCGCGGTCGAGGAGAAGATGATCCGCCCGTCGGGCAGGTAACAGGCGTCGTAGTTGTCGACATCCGGCTCGTTGATCGTCGGCATTTCGTGCAAATCGGAGCCGTCGGCGTTCATCTCGAACAGTTGCCACCGCCCGTTGGCCCCGGCCATCGAGAAGAGCATCCGCTTGGCGTCGAAGTGCAGATCGACGTCGCCGACGAAACGACCCCCCTCGGGCTGGAAAAGCGTGGTGAGCTGTCCGTCGGGCCCGACGGGTGAGAGCACGGCGATCTGGTTGTCGAACCCCGTGGTGCGCAAACTGGAGTTGCTCTGCCAGTTGGCCGGAAGCCCCAGATTTCCCGCCCCGCGCTGCACGAGCATCAGCCGGTCGAAGTCCATCAGCGGGTTGGCCAACAGGGCCTCGCGCCGCAGCGCCTTGAAGCGGTCGGTTATCTCCAAGAGTTGGGCCAGCGCGTCGGAATCGATCGTATCGCCTTCGCCGGTGAGCGCGTCGTGCGATGCCTTGAGCTTCTTCAAGCGATCGAGATACTCGGCCCCCTTCGCATACCGCGGGCCGAACGTCTCGGTCAGGTCGGCCACGGCCAGTGCGACCGATTCCCATTGCCCGGGCGAAACACCGGGGCGAGCCTTGGCCGCGACGGTGCTTCGGGCGATGACCACCTTCCGCCATTTTTCCTTCTCACCCAGATAGCCGAGGATGTTGCCGGTGAGGCGCTCGAGGTTGGCCCGATAGGCGTTGTTGGCAAGTCCGTAGTGCGGCGCTCGCCATCCCAGCGCGACGACCCGGCCTTTGCCCAGCTCGTACTCGACCAGCGGGTTTTCCGAACTGGAACTGGCCCGGGCCAACAGCATTCCCCGCGTGGGACCGCCGGAACCATGGAAATCGGCATACGCGGGGTAGCCGGCGTTGGTCAGCCGGATCGACGTACCGCCATGAAAGATGCCTTCGTAAGCCATGCCGGCGAAGACGGGATGATCCTTGTCGGCCGGAACGATCTCGACCACGTAACTGTCGCTGCCGCCTTCGCCGCGTCGCGGCCGCGCGGGCTCAATGCCCAGCGTGTGCAACATGCCCAGCGCCGCGCCGGAGAGATACAGCCCACGACCCGCGGCAACGTGGTTACGCAATGCGGCGACCGTCTCGGTGCGATACATCGGACCGGTCTCGGCCGCCGTGTCGCCCTGGTGATGCCAGACGACGGCGAAGCGGTCCAGCGTAACCGGGCGGCCCTGGTGATCGACGAACGTTCCCGCTTCTTCCGCCGGGAGGATGAGCACCGCCGAGGTCAACTCCCCGGCCAATTGCCAAGCGGCCCGAGCCTCGGGGGCCAACGAATCGGCCGAGGTGGCCGAAGCGAGGAATCCGACGGCCGGGTCCGATTGGGCACGGGCAGCAAGAAGGCCGGTTGCAGGTATCGCCATCGCCACGGCGAGCAGCCCAACAAAACAGATTCGCGCGGTCATACCCGTCACAATGGTCTCCTTCGACTCAGGCGGTCGGTAATGGTTATCCGTCGATTATCCAGGATATCCATCCCCGCGGCAACATTTTTGCGTCGGTTGACACTCGGATCGATATTCTCTCCTCACGATCATACCCTGCGTTTCCGATTCTTTCGCGACTTGTTCTTTCTCTTGTGAGCCTTTTCCCTTCTCGACTTCGGGGGTGTTTTCTTGTCGATGCGCTCGCGAAACATTGCGTAGTGTCGCTTGACGCGATCCATATAGGCCTTGTCGGTAAGCAAGAGATCTGCGGCCATCTCAAGGATTTCGGGAGCATCAGCGGATTGAGGGCTACCCAGGTTCAACACGGGGCCTTTCAGTTCGGCAAGGTCGGATGGATCGTTGCTCCCCATCCATCGGGCGTAGAACTCCGGAGTCTCCCACCCGTAGGCAATCACGGCCACGAGATCGTTGCGAAGGGAAGAGACGACATAGAAGAGCACCCGGCGACAGTCGCACCCCGGTTCATCGCAGAACATCTCCAGAAACGAATAGTGCGCTGCCGGCAAACCAACGTCGACCTCGTCGGACAGGATGATTGTCCGCGTCTCCGATTTGGCAATTTCGGGAAGATAACCATGAAAAAGCGTGAATGACATGAATTCTCTCCGTCGCTGGGCGTTCTGTAACTCACGACTACCGGAGATCTTAAGCCTATCTCCCCGCATTGCAAGGCCTGTGTGATCGCACGGGCGTTGACAAGTTCTCCTGCCCGGACTCGCGTGTCCCCCCGGGCGGCAAATTGATTCCCGCGGCCGTCATGGTTAGACTCGATAGAGGGTGCGGCTCGGCTCCTTTTCCATCAAGGTTCTTGGGAGAGACCGCAATGGCCGAAAAACGGTGGCGCGGATGAAGAGACTATTTTCCCGGGTTGCGCGGCTCTTGGCCGTCACGCTGTTGGCCGGCTGCGGCGGATCGGCGCTGGACGCCTGCACCGAAGGCGACGGGCACTTTCGCGAAGGCGATATCGACGCCAGCATCGACTGCTACACCCGGGCGATTCGTCTCGACCCCGATTTGGCGCGGGCGTATTACCAGCGCGGATTGGCCCACCAGTACCGGCGCAACGCCGAGAAAGCGGTCGCCGATTTCACCCAGGTTATCCGGCTGGAACCGGACAACAGCGATGCCTACGTCCATCTCTCCAAGGCGTTGGAAATGCAGGACGATCTCGACTCCTCGATCAAGCGATGTTCCGAGGCCATTGCCCTGGATCCCCAGAATGTCAAACCTTACGTTCAGCGCGGATCCGTCTACATCGACATGGGTGAATTGGACAAGGCCGTCGACGATCTCACCATGGCGATCCGACTCGCCCCGACATGCGTAGACGCCTACCACCTTCGGGCACGGGCCTACGGGGAAATGGGAAAACCCGATCAAGCAGACGCCGATTCAGCCACGGCCAAGCAATTGAGCAGCGCTGGCATGTAAGCCCGAGCGTCGTCAACCACCGCAGCAGGGATCGCGATCCCCCCAGACTGGCGTGCCGCGACGAGAGTGGAAAGCTGGGTTAACCAGGCGGGTAATGCCGGTCACGTTGACATAACTGGTTAAAACAACCCAGGTGAACGTCCCTCCCCCAATTGTCCGATGCAAGTCGTAAGAACCATCGGAATCCGTATAGCTATGTGGATCGGCGTAAAACGAACCAGCGCCCCATGGCTGGAGTACTTCCCGCACACCCTTTCCCTACCTCGCAAAGGAATGCAAGAGAATGAGAGCCCGTTCTTGGACCTGGATGACCCTGGTCGCCTCGCTGGCCCTGTGCTGTAGCGCCGCGGCCCAAGCACAAGATGAACCACCCGTGGTAATCGACGACGGCGCCGCCGTGGCGGTCGAGTCGTATGGTTGCGGTGGTGGATGCGGTGTGGTCGACACCGGCTGTGACGCGTGTGGCTCGGGCGCGTGTGGCGCCGACGCAAAGCCGTTCAAACTGTTCGACGGCTGCTTCCTCAAGCAACGCAAAATCGTCATCGGCGGCTGGTTGCAGCAGGGCATCACCGTCAACAGTGAGAACCCGGCCGACCGGTTCAACGGCCCCGTGGCGACCAACGATCTGGACAGCGAGTACCAGATGAACCAGTTGTGGCTGTTCGCCGATCGGCAGGCCGACAACGGCGGCTGCGGTTGGGCCTGGGGCGGACACATCGACATGATGTACGGCACCGACTGGCGATTCGGGATCAACAACGGCCTGGAAAACCAGATCAACGCGATGGACGGTTCGACCTACGGCATCGTCCTCCCGCAGTTCTACCTCGAGCTGGCGTACAACAAATTGTCGGTCAAGTTGGGCCATTTCGCGGGCATTCTCGATTACGAAGCCGTCCCCGCCGTGGCCAACCCCTTCTACTCCCATTCCTATAGCTACGGCTACACCGTGCCACAGTTGGTGACCGGTGCGTTGGCCGACTACAAGCTGACCAACCAGCTTTCCATTCAAGGCGGGTTCCACCGCGGCTGGATGCAGTTCGAGGACAACAACAACGCCTTGGATTTCATGGGCGGGATCAAGTGGAATAGTTGCGACAAGCGGACTTCGCTGGCATGGGGCGTGTCGTCCGGCCGCCAGGGCTTCCCCTTTGACGATACCAACCGCTTCGTCTACAGCTTTGTTCTGCAGCGGGAAGTTACCAAGAAGCTCAAGTACGTCTTGGTCCACAACCTGGGCCAGGAAGACTGGTCCCCGGCAGTCGGGGCTGCGGGTCAGGACGGTGCCGAGTGGTACGGAATCAACCAGTACTTCCTCTACCAACTCAACAAGAAATGGGCGGCCAATCTCCGCGTCGAGTGGCTGCGCGACGACGACGGTGCCCGAATTGCCGGACCCGGAAACCTGCCCGGCG
The DNA here is from genome assembly GCA_013202535.1 of Planctomycetota bacterium. Taxonomy (GTDB): domain Bacteria; phylum Planctomycetota; class Planctomycetia; order Pirellulales; family Thermoguttaceae; genus JABMRP01. The sequence goes on along the minus strand of JABMRP010001181.1, from coordinate 1,090 downwards.
TGCGCGCCTGGAACAGTGGCGGTTTTGCCGGCAACTTCTGGGGCATCACCAGCGGACTGAGCTGGCGGCCCTGCCCCAACGTCACCATTCGTCCCGAAGCGCGATGGGATTGGTACGACGGTCTCGCCTTGGGACCGGACGCCGCGCCGTTTGGTGACGGCACCAGCAAGAGCCAGTTCACCGCCGCGGTCGACCTGATCGTCACCTTCTAAACGTTGGCTACACGTAACCGAAAAGCCCACGGGTGACGACCCGTGGGCTTTTTTTGTTCTTTCAGGAAACACGATCCAATCGGCTACTCCAGGTCCCGATACTCCGTCACCGTGTGCCTCACCATGGCGCCGTCTTCGACGTAGGTGCGGCTGGTGACGCGGCGCAAGCATTTCAGCACCTCCAGCACGGTATCGACCTGATCCAGGACGAAAGTCATCTGTTCGTCGTTCTCCGGCGGTTGGGGTTCGGCTGAATCGCTCTTCTCCCCGGGCATCATCTTCCGGTCATCGCGACTCGTTGTCTCAAGAACGATTTGCCGAGCGGCCAGTTCGACCCACGGCGTGGCCGTGTCGACCAGACCGGCCCAATCGAACACGCCGGCCGAGATCAGCGGCGTCTCGGCATCCAGTATCCCGGGGTTCTCCAGCGGCGTCTCGGTCAACAGGCGCACCGTGTGCGGCCGCGACATCGAGAGTACGGCCACGTTGTCCGACAGTCCCGCATTGAGCGCGATCCGCCGGTCCACGCCCAGCTCCTTGGGAAACCGATAGGCATAGATCGTACCGACGGCCGTTTCGGTCGTCTTCGGTTTGGGAATCTTGAAATCCAACGGCGCGTCGGGATTGAGCTTCCGGATCAGCTTGATCGTGTCGTTTCCGATCGACCAGTACTCGGCCACCGCCTCGCGCAACAGCGGAGCGTCGCTCACGCCGAAGATGAGCGCCGGTTCGAGCATCGGCATCGGCTTCGGCGTCGGCGGCAGGGCCTCGATAAACTGCCGGCTCTTCAGCTTCGCATCGAGCACTATCCCTCCCTGCCCGTCGGCCAAGGCCGGCAGCAGCATCTCGCTGGTGGCCACGTGGGCGCGGATGATGAG
>JABMRP010000118.1 GCA_013202535.1 Planctomycetota bacterium | reverse complement strand
TCACTTTCCCGACAGACACTAGCTACCCAAGTCGTTTGCACCCGCCGGTACGGCAAAGTAGAATGTGAAGGCGTTCCAAACCGCCAACACCCCAAGACTCGACCCACGGATTCCTTCCAGGAGACACTCGCGATGAAACACACGGCACTGTTGATCCTCTTGGCAATCACGATCCCCTCGGCCGGAGCCGCCGAGTGGCCGCAATGGCGGGGGCCCAACTTCAACGGCTCGACCGACGAGACGAACCTGCCCTCCCGGTGGAGCAAGACGGAGAACGTCGCCTGGAGCGCCCAGTTGCCGGGCGCCGGCGCGGGTACGCCCGTGGTTTCCGGCGATCGGGTCTTTATCTCCAGCACCGCCCCCGGGGAAGACGTGCTCAAGGCCCTCTGTTTCGACCGCACCTCGGGCAAGCTGCTCTGGACGCGCGACGTGGGCAAGGGAACCAACAAGGATTATCGCAGCAACTACGCTGCCCCCTCGGCGGCGACCGACGGCAAGCTGGTCGTCTTCTTCTTCGGCACCGGCGAACTGGTGGCCTTCGATCTCGACGGCAGTAAGCTGTGGCAGCGAAACATCCAAAAAGATTTCGGGCCGTTTGCCTTCCTCTGGACCTTCAGCAGCAGCCCGTTGTTGTACGACGGCAAGCTCTACATGCAGATCCTGCAGCGCGACGTGCCGGTCGACGGGCGCGGACTGGCCGACCGGGAGAACGAGTCGTACCTCTTGGCCCTCGATCCGCAAACCGGCAAATTGCTTTGGCGCCATGTACGGCCCTCGCCGGCGGTGAGGGAATCGCGGGAAGCCTTCTCCACGCCCATCCCGTTTACGCACGAAGGTCGCGAGGAACTGCTGGTCATCGGCGGCGACGTGATCACCGGTCACGATCCGGCCACGGGCAAGGAACTTTGGCGCTGGGGCACCTGGAATCCCAGCAAGATCACCCACTGGCGCCTGGTCCCCTCGCCGGTGGCCGGCGGCGGCGTCATCCTGGCCTGCGCGCCGAAGATGGACCCGATCTACGCGGTCAAGGCCGGCGGCAACGGTCCGCTGACCGACGACGATCTGGCCTGGGTCAGCCGCGGCGATCGGCAGATTTCCGCCGACGTACCCACGCCCGCCTATTACGACGGCGACTTCTTCATCCTCAGCGACGTCCGCAAAACACTCGCCCGCGTGGAACCGAAGACGGGCAAGATCAAGTGGACGATGCGCACGCCGGGGCTCGCCAAATACGAAGCCTCGCCGCTGGCCGCCGACGGCAAGATCTACCTGATCAACTTCGTCGGCGAGGTGACCGTCGTCGACGCCACCAGCGGCGACGTCATCAACACCATCCAGATGGCCGAGCCGGAGAAAGACCCCGTCCGCTCTTCGGTCATCGCGGCCGGCGGCCAGTTGTTCATTCGCACCAACACGACGCTGTTCTGCGTGGGAAAGTAGTCTACTCAAACTGTCAGTGGGAGTGAAAAAGGGGGACTGGCTCCGAGCACGGGGCGTGTGGAATCCTCGGGAAAACGGTTGCCGCGAGGTGCCTGTCCCCCTTTTTCACGGTGCTTCCCGGTGGTCCGTCCGAAAAAGGGGACACCCCACCGTCGGTAAGCGCCCCCACTGCTTCAAGACAAGGCTCTCGACGGAGCCAGTCCCCGTTTTCGAACTCCCATTAAACATGAACCCCCAACCGGCCCAACTCGTCGAGTCCAACACACGGATCGCCGAGGTGCCGCTCTGCCCCGAGATTCGATTGCGACTTTTGACGGACAACGCTCCGCTACTTGACCAGTGGCCCGAGGGACTCTTTGTCGAAGACGGTCCGCGTCCCTATTGGGCGTATGCCTGGGCCAGCGGTCAGGTGCTGGCCCGCCATCTGTTGGATAACGGGGCGTTGGTTCGCGGTTGCCGGGTCGCCGATTTCGGCTCCGGTTCGGGCATCGTTGCCGTGGCGGCGGCGCTGGCCGGCGCCTCGCAAGTCACGGCCTACGAGATCGACCCGGTCGCCCAAGCCGCCATCGAGATCAATGCCCGGCTCAACGGCGTAACCGTGGACGCCCGCCTGGAAAACCTCCTGGAAACCGGCGACGACGATTGGGACGTGCTGCTGGCCGCCGACGTCGGTTACCTTCGCGAGAACTTCCAGTGGCTGACCCGCCTGGCCGAAACGGGCCGGACGATTCTGCTGGCCGACCCGGGGCGGTCCGGACTGCCGACCGAACAACTCGAACCGCTGGCCCGGTTCGCCGCGCGAACGTTTCCCGAGTTGGAAGATCCCGATCTGACCGAAGCGGTCGTGTATCGTTTTCGTTCGGATCGGGATCATCCGCACTCGGCGCCGAGTTAATGAAAACGGCCGGTTGGTCAGAACGGTAAATATTCGCCAAAGGGGTGGAAGAT
>JABMRP010001180.1 GCA_013202535.1 Planctomycetota bacterium | reverse complement strand
CGGCATCCGGAAACCGGCCTCTGTGGCGGGCAGCTCAGCTATCGCAAACAGGACCGTGCGCAGGAGGCCCTGGGACACGTCCATCCGACAATCAACGAGGCGAAGATCGTGGCCTCCTACCATCAGGTGAGCCGCTATCATCACTTGCCGCTGGCGCAAATGCAGGCCGCCGAAACGCTCGTGGCATCCGGGGGCGCATACGCCGAGGTGGGACGCGAGTTCCTCCAGTGGGCGTCCAGCGACCTGAAAGCCTATGCACGGCACGGCTACGATCCGGCAACCGGCCGGTTCGTCGGCCTGATGACCGACGGAACGCCCCTGCAATGGCAGCAAGCGCGCACGGGCTACTACGTTGCCGAGTCGTTTGCGCCGCGCAAGCCCGACGGCTTCCTGCTCTGGGGCTATGCCCTGGCGTATCGGCTGACCGGCGACGAGGCGCACTGGCGGATGGTCCGAGAAATCGGCCGACAGTTCGATCTGGGCGACGTGGGCCAACCGGACGGCAACGAGCGATCACTCCACGGCGACACGACATGTACCGACTGGCGCGCGATTTACGCACTGCTGGAGTGTTACCGGGCCACGCAAGACCGCGGCCTGTTGCACCATGCCTGCCGAATCGCCGACAACCTTCTGAAGACGCAAACGCCCACGGGCCTCTTTCCCCGGCCAAGCCGCAGCCATGCACGCACCGGCGACGAAGTTCCGCTGGCGCTTTTGCATCTTGCCGCGACGATCGACGGCAAGGGGGCGTTGCTGCCGGCGCCGGTGTTCGACCGCCGCTTCTTCCATTGCCAGTATCACGGTCCGTTGGAAAAGCACCAGCAGAAACGGGCCGACGCGCGAACGTACGACAATTCGGTGTTCTACGGCGATCCGTGATTCTCGTTTCCCCTGTCAGCGGAGGTTCTTCTCATGCGATTGCGATTTCTGACGCCTTTCGCGGTTCTCACCGTAGTTGTCTTTGCGACGGGTGCGGCCCCGGCCGCCGAGCGCGGGCCCAATTTTGTCGTCATTTTCATCGACGACATGGGCTACGGCGATATCGGTCCGTTTGGCTCGACGATCAACCATACGCCGCACCTCGACCGCATGGCCGATGAGGGCATGAAGCTGACGTCGTTTTACGTCGCCGCACCGGTCTGTACCCCGTCTCGCGCGGCATTGATGACCGGCTGTTATCCCCGGCGCGTGGGTCTGGCCACCGGTTCGTTCCACGCGGTGCTTTTTCCCGGCGACCGTCACGGCCTGCATCCCGACGAGATCACCGTGGCCGAAGTGCTGAAGAAGGCCGGGTACGCCACGGGTTGCTTTGGCAAGTGGCATTTGGGCGACCAGCCGAAGTTTCTGCCGACGCGTCAGGGGTTCGACACGTACTTCGGTATCCCCTACTCCAACGACATGTGGAAAGGCCACACGGGCTGGCATTTCACGCCGCTGCCGGTGGTCCGCGATTCGCTGATCGTCGGCGAAGTGAAGACCATGGAAGATCAGGCCGAGCTGTGCCGGCGGTTTACCGCCGCGGCGGTGACGTTCATCAAGGAGAACAAGGACCGGCCGTTCTTCGTCTATCTGCCACACGCCTTCGTCCATCACCCCCGGGCGGCCAGGAAAGAGTTTCTCGACCGGGCGAAGAATCCCGATCAAGTCACCGGCGCCCAGATCGAGGAAGTCGATTGGAGCGTGGGGCAAGTGCTGCACACGCTGCGAGAGTTGAAACTCGAAGAGCAGACATTCGTGCTCTTTACTTCCGACAACGGCGGGTCGCGCGGCTGTGTGAACCGGCCGCTTCGAGGCGGCAAGGGGTCGGCTTTCGAGGGCGGCCTTCGCGAGCCGACCGTGGCATGGTGGCCGGGACATATCCCACCCCGGTCGACGTGCGACGAACTGGCGACCACGATGGACCTCCTTCCCACGTTTGCCGCGATGGCGGGTGGCCAAATGCCGACGGATCGGATCATCGACGGCCGCGACGTATCGGCCTTGCTGCTGGGCGACGCAGACGCCAAGACTCCGCACGAGACGTTCTTCTACTATCAGGGCAAGAACCTTCGCGCCGTGCGCTCGGGTCCGTGGAAACTATTTGCCAGCGGCGCCCTGTATAATCTCGACCAGGACATCGGCGAATCGCAAAACGTGGCCGCTCGCAACGCCGACGTGGTCGCTCGCCTGAAAGGGTATCTGGCCGCGGCTCGCGATGACCTGGGCGATGGGAAGAATCCAGGTAAAAACTGCCGGCCGGTGGGGGTCGAAGCCAATCCTCGCGTGTTGCTACCCCGGCCGGGTGTCGCGGGCGACGCCGCATACGCGCCTATGACCCCGGCCGATCGGCGTGGCAAGTAGGCTGGGTGGTTTGACAGCGAGTTCGGTGCCTATTAGAATTATCGGCGATTGCGTATGCTCGCCACAAAGAACCAGGAGAAGAACCATGCTCCGCAACAACACCAAACGATTCGCCCTTCTTTCCTGTTGCGTCGCTTTATCGCTGGCCGCTACGTCGGCCGCGGCCGAAGGGAAGGTGCGACTGTTCATTCTTTCGGGTCAGTCGAACATGGCCGGCCTGCCGCCGCAGGTGTCGTTTACGCCGACCGTGGAGAAGGCGTTCTCGGCGGACGAAGTGATCGTCGTCAAGGACGCGGTCGGCGGACAGCCGATCCGGCAGTGGTACAAGCAGTGGAAACCGGCCGAAGGCCCGGCACCGGAGACAACCGGCGTGTTGTACGATCGTTTGATCACCAAAGTACGCGCGGCGATCGAGGGTAAGAAGGTCGACACGATGTCGTTTGTCTGGATGCAGGGCGAACGCGACGCCAAGGAATTGCACTCGACCGTTTACGAGAAAAGCCTCGCGGGCCTCGTCGAGCAGCTTCGCACCGATCTGGGGCGCGACGACATCACCGTGGTGATCGGCCGGTTGAGCGACCACCTGAAGAACAACCAACACTGGGACGGCGTACGGGCCGCGCAAGTTGCAGTGGCCGAAAAAGACCCGCTGGGCGATTGGGTCGATACCGACGATCTCAACGGACCGCGCGACGGCCTGCACTACGACAAGCCCGGCTACGTCGAACTCGGCAAGCGGTTTGCCGAGAAGACGATTGCCCTGCTCAATAAGAACTGAACATTCCCCCCTCATCTTCCTTCCCGCGGAGAGACACACGATGTACCGTCAAGTAGCCGTTGCCGCCCTGTTCGTTGCCCTGTTTGCCGGAGCCGACTGGGCCCGATTTCGAGGTTCCGACGGGTCGGGCATGTCGGAGGACAAGGGCCTTCCCGCGACTTGGAGCGCCGGCGAGAATATCGTCTGGAAGACACCCATGCCGGGCTTTGGCAGTTCCAGCCCGATTGTCACCGGCGGCAAGATCTTCCTCACCTGCTACAGTGGATACGGCTTCGATGCCGACTCCCCGGGCGATCAGGCGAAACTGGCGCAGCACGTTCTGTGCATCGACAACGCCTCGGGCAAGATCATCTGGGGCAAGAAAGACGAACCCCAACTGCCCGAGACCGATTACGACGGCGGGCGTATCGGCCTGCACGGTTACGCTTCGGCCACGCCGGTTACCGACGGCAAGGACGTTTACGTCTTCTTCGGGAAGTCGGGCGTAATGAAGTACAGCCTCGACGGCGAACTGCTCTGGACCGCCAAGGTCGGCACCGGCCTGGATAAACACAACTGGGGCTCCGGCGCTTCGCCCATCCTGCACAAGGAT
>JABMRP010001179.1 GCA_013202535.1 Planctomycetota bacterium | reverse complement strand
GTGTCGGCCATGGCCGGCGTCGGGGCTTCCGAAACGATCAAACTGGCGAAGTATGGGGGCAATGGATACGTGGCCGGGTCGCCGGTGAGAACGCTGATCCGGCTGCCGTAAAGCCCCGCCCCGTCGAGCTTCTGTCGAAACTCGGACGCCCGTTCGGCATCGGCTTCGATCACCAGCACGGGGCACTCGGACTCCCTGGCGAGTTCTTCCGCCAACTGGCCCGAACCCATGCCAAGCACGAGGATATGGCCGACACGCGTGTCGCTTTGTCTGAGCAGATCGGCGGCCGCCGCGGTCCACCGGTCGGACACCGCGGGCAAGTCGACCCACAGCCCCTGAACAGACGGCTTCTCGGTCTGCTTCTCTTCGCCGAAGGCCAGGATGCGACCTTCGACGGTCACCACGAACAGTTTGCCGTCGGCGGCCAACATGCTCTGCGGCGTGCCTTTGATCTCCGCCTTCCAGCCGATCTTCGGTTGCTCACCCTCGGCGGGAATGTCGACGGCCTCCACGACCCCCGCGCGGCCGCAGAAAAGACGGTCGCCCACCTTGATGTGGAGCTTCGACTCCGAAGGCAGCCGCCACTGCTGGGCGAACGTCCCGCGGAGTTTGTCGGGGTACTGATCCTGCCGTCGATAGGCGGGATTCTCGGCGGAGCCGGCCCGCTGCTCGATCTTGGCTTTGGTCAGATCGCAGGCCACGATGGCGCCCTCGCTATAGTACATCGTCTCGGGCGTAAGGACCGGTTGGCGGAAGTTGCCCAGTGCTTTCTGGTTGGCCCGATCGATTTGCAGCCGCGTCAATCCACCGACGTAGAGCATCTTCTTGAAATCGCTGCCGCCCCGGGTTTTGGGAAACAGCTCGTCGTTGGGTCTTCGGATGTCGTACAGATCGCCGCCGTGCAGCAGGTAGTTTCGCACCCCGGCGACGAACCAGCAGCCCTTTGCCAACCCGACGCGGCCACCCCAACCCATGGTATACGCTCCCAGTTTGCCCGTCTTGCGATCGAAGACGGCCGGCAGTTGGGCCCCACAGGGAACGACCAGCTTGTCGTCGACGATGGCCAAATAACCTTGCGGCGAGATGCCGGCGTAGTAGGAGACGCCGTGGTCCATGTTGGCCGCTTCGATGTGATGGCTGTCGACGTTCGACCAGATCGCCTTGCCGGTTTTCGCGTCCAACGCATGGACAAACACGCCTTCGCCCGACCAGATGCCGGCGGCAAAGTAAATGACCCCGTCGTCCAGAACGGGACCCCCGCGCGCCGGGAATAGCGAGACCATCCGGCTGTTGCCCAGGATCTTGCGTTCCTTATGATCGTCCGTTGCCCCGCGAAACTTCCAAAGCAGTTTCCCATCGGCGGCGTTGGTGCAATAGAGATGGCCGTCGTCGGAAACAAAGTAGATTTTGTCATCCCATGCCACGGGAGCAAAACGAACGGGGCCTTCGGTGAAGAACCGCCAGCGTACCTCGCCGGTGTCCGTGTCCAGCGCCGTCACGCTATCGGTGACCATCGAGGGAACGAACATCGTATCGCCGGCCACGACCGGTTCGTAGGTGGCGTCGTAGCGCAACCGGAGTTCACCCGGATAAGCGGCCTGTGGCGGCGGTAGTTCGCGCGTCCATTGCAGGTGCAACTCCCCGGGCAGCGATTCCGCCCCGGCCGCGGTGCGACCCGCGTCATGCCGAAACTGCGGCCAATCGGCGCCGGATGAAGTGGAACAGGCCACCAGTACGCAAGTAACGACAACGGCAAGTGCGGGCAATCGGTTCATCGCGAGGATCTCCTCTGGAGGGGGGGATGGCGAAAGCTGCGTTATTCTAACATCCACGGGACCTTGAGGCCACAAGCGTGGTTGACTTGGCCGACCGCGACCAGAAGCCACACAACCCGGCGTCAACCCCCTCCGTAGAGCAGGTCTTGGTTTCCCCCCGGAAGCTGGCTGTCTTCGTTAAGCGATGGTAGGATGAAGGAGTTACGCCATGGATACCGTGTGAGTTGGCCCCTTGGCATACGCCGCGGCTTCAGCGGCTACCTCGGCGGAAGACCGCAAAGGATCTTGGTTCCACTTCTCCTTCTCCCAATTCACGAGGACACATCATGACACGCCGACGACCTTTCTCGTTCGCATCGCTTCTGCTTGCGACGACCGCTGTGGTTCTTGCGACCGGCTCCCATGTCTCCGGGGCTACGCTAGACGCGCTCTGGGAATTCGAAGAAACCGGCGGTACAAATGCCGCCGACTCGGTGGCCGCGCACCCGCTCGATATTATTCTCAGTCCCGATCTGAATGTCGCGGGCCAATTTGGCAGTGGGATCGACTTCGGCACCGATGCCAACGCGCGGGGCGTGGGAAACAACGCCGGCACAAAGACCGCGACGCAACCGGCGGGAGACTTCACGGTTCTGACCTGGATCAATCCGGTCGCTTCCGATCTAAACACGAATTCTCTGCGGTTCATCGACACTTCCAGCAACAACGGAGCCATCACCACCGGCTATCGTCTCTTTACCGGCGGCGGCGCCGACTCCGACAACTTTCGGTTCTTGGGTGACGGCGCCTCGGGAAACACGGGCATCGTCCACGCGCGCGCGTTATCGGTTGGTCAGTGGCAGATGCTTGCCGTGCGGTACGACATCGATGGTTCGGCCACGGTCAACGTGCTTCGTGATAACGACTTGGTGGACGCGGCATTTGTGGCCGCCAACAACGAGAGTACCTCGGCGACGGGCGCGATTCATTATGCGGCTTCCGAAAGCCCCAATTTCGCCACCATGGACAGCCCCAACGGGACCCAGAACTTCAACGGCCTGATGGACGATGCGGCCTTCTTCAACGGGATTCTGACGGATCGGCAGATCGCCAACGCCTTTCAGTCTGGAGCCGCCAATGCGTTTGGATTCGCTTTGGCGAATTACGATTTCCAGTCCGACGGATCGGTCACGTCGACCGCGCCGCTGGTGGTCGCCGACCCGGTTTCCGTCGGCAGTGGGATTTCTTCTTCAGGCTTCGGCGGCGGCAATGGCGACGATACGGGCCGTGACGCCAGCGCGAGACCGCTGGGGACAACGTCCGAACTGGGAAGTCTCCGCGTGACCCGGGCCGGAGGCGTCAACCAACACAGCCTTGCCGCC
>JABMRP010000117.1 GCA_013202535.1 Planctomycetota bacterium | reverse complement strand
TCCCGCCAAACCAATCAGAAGTACCAGTTTCAGTAGTCTCATGACTTTCGGCTCCCTGCAAAATGGGCTGATTTGAGAAGGCAAGCGAAGGGGCATGGTCCGGTCCAACGGTGTTGGACGCATCTGGCTCCTGGAAAGTTCCCATGCTCGATCGCGCTTCACGAGACGAATGGTAGTGGCCGTCAGTCCCTTCATTCCGACGGCAAATCAGCGCCACGTTCAGCGGCCGAACTTTCGGCCGATGGAATTTTCAGGCGTTGCCTCACACGATGGAGGAAGCCAGCGGGCTGGCCTGATAGGGATACCACCGACAGGTCAACGCCTCGCACGACTGGCCATCGACCAGCAGTATGGCCAACGGCACGGTGCGGTAGCGATACCATCTCGGCCCGCTGCCGCCATAGAGTTGTCCCCCGGGACAATAGTTTACACCCAACAGCCCGGGCGCACAGGCCGCCATCTCGTGGAAGTTGTGCATCGACGGCATGCGCACGATCTGCTCGACGTCGAGCCACTGGCTGGCCATCGCGTCGATCGAGGGGACTCTCGGCGGCGGTGCGGGATCCTCTCCGCGCAGCGTGCCGATCGGCAAGGCCGTGCAGACAATTATCGCGAGGGTTGGCAGCGTGTGGTTGCGTGGCGTGTTCATTTTTTCGACGAACCTGTTCATGGCCGTTGTTATGGAATCCCGAACGACGAGGTGCAGTCTACCGATGCCCGGAAACGGCCGCAAGCTGGCTGGTCCCGCTCGTCAACAACCGTGTGCCACGGCGCTTGCGTGCAAACAGTGTCATCGCGCAGGAACACCGTCGATAGCGAGTAAGAGCCCGACCGGGGAGGTGAGACAACTTCTTCTCGCGCAGACCCGTTCTCCGATTACACACCGCTTGCAAGCAAGCAGTGACACGGGAGGCGATTTGGTCGAGTGCCTTTGGGCTCAGTTCGCGCCGCGGCGCCGGCGTCGAAAGATGGCCAAGGCGGCGATCCCCAGCCCCAGCAGGACCAGGGCGGAAGGTTCGGGAACGGCGGCTTCCGGGCTCAGGGCAATGCCGGCCGCGGTCACTCCGCCCAGATCGGCCATCATCGCAGGGTCGAAGGCGACGTCGGAAAAGAGGAAGCTGCTGAGATAGACCTCATTGCTGTAATTGCCGCTGCCATCGCCCTCGCCGTCGACCAGCATGTCGAGGCCGGCGTGGGATCCGGTGTAGAGAGAATGCCGTCCGTCCGTCCCACCGGCGCCGCCGGAGAAGATCTCCGTGCCGTCGACGAAGTACTTGACCGTACCCGCGTCACGGTCATGGACGATACCGATGCGGTGCCAAGTGTCCTCCCGCACTTCGCCCGCAGCCGAATACCCCAATGCCCCGATCCCCACCGCCCCGTTTCCGGCGACGTACAAGTCGGCGTCGTTGGCGTGGTTGAAGTTGGTGTTAAAGAGCGGAGTCCAATTGAGGTCGGGAATGTAGACGTCCCAGATCATCGTGTAGGTGTTGACGTAGCTTCCGCCGCCGTTGGCGTCGACGCCCGTGTAGTCGATGCCGTATCCGCCGGCCCCGCCGCCGCCGAACTGCGTATGGTGGAGGAACGGGGCCGGGCCGTCGGGCACGTCGGGTACGGCCGCCGTCGAGGCCGTGTTGCCGAAGTCGGTCAGCGCCTGGCTGTCGGCATTGAAGAAGTCCATGGTGGCGGTACCGCCAACCTCCTTCTTGACGGTCAGATCACCGGAATCATAATTCCAGACGAACGTCGTTCCCGGCAACCCCGCCTGTGAGAACCCCGCCGCATGAGGCGCCCCCAGCGCCCGCACTTCGGCCTCGCTGTACGTGCGGTCTTCGTGCAAGACGCTGCTAACAAACCCGGCATTGGTGTCGCCACTGTCGTCGGCGAATAGAAAAATATCGATGCCGGGATTCGCCCCGTTGTTGCCTACGTAGGTGGAATGTCGACCGTCCAGGCCGGCCAGCGAGTTGGTTCCAACCAGCTTGCCGTTGATATACTTCTTCATCCGTTGGGTCGCGTCGGCCTGGGCCAGATCGACGGCGTAGACCACGCGATACCACTCGTTCGAGCGGATCACGCCCTCGTAGTCGCCGCCGATGCCGATGCCCCGATTCGAAGGGTTGATGAAGGCTTCGCCGTCGTTGGCATTCGCTCCGGTCGTGTTGTAAAAGGCAAACCAGCCCGCACCCGAGTCGGGCACCAGGATGTCGTAACCGAGGGTGTACTGATTACCGTAGCTGCCGCCCCCGTTTGCCGGAGTGCCGGTGAGCAGCCCGATGGCCTGACTCTGAGCAAAGGCGGGCATTTCCATTACCGTCGCTTGGCCACCGTCCATCGTGGGCAGCCCGAACGAGTCGGCCGTTCCGAAGTTCACCGCGCCGGAGGTCGTGACGCCGTTGAAGTAGGAGAGCGAACCGGGCCCACCGGCCGTGTCGAGATTGCCCGGGAAGTTGCCGATCGTCGGCTCAGCGTATCCGACATGCCCGAAGAACAGCCAAGCTGCCACTAACGCCGCGGCCGGGGCGTATTTGGCCATGCGCCCTCCGCGCGAGAGACGCTTGATGTGAGTGGTTGCCATGATTCTGATTCGTGCGCGTGTCATGACGGGTTCCCTTTTGAAGCAACGGTCTGCCAGATGTCGATTGCGTACGCAATTTCTCGTCAGCTAAAGCCCGATCCTATTCCAACGCAGTTCGATCATAGTCTCGCTGTGCTTCACGGTCCACAGTTTTGCGGATTTTTTTGGATATCCAACCCGTCATGCTGGCAGCGGGCCAGTAACCCCCCAGAAAGATGGCCGACAGTTATACCTCAGCCTAGCGAATTCCTTGCCGATCTGAGGGACGTTTGGGGGCAACACAAAAACGCTCCCGGTCGAAAGTGATTTGGGCCGGGCGTTCGACGAGCCAATGTGTCATCCCTCACCGGCAGCGGGCCGGCCGGCGCGAAATGGGTAAGCTATTCGTCGGCCGCACTTTCGGCCGATGGGATTTCCAGATGTTGCCTCACGTGGTGGAGGAAGTTCGCGGCGATGTCTTCGTCGGGGAAGTTTGGCTCTCTCTGTGTGATCAGGTCGAAGTCTTCCGGCGTGGCCTGAATCAGATCCTGCTCCGAGACGTCGAAACGGATGGCGATACGGGAACGGATCGCATCGCTGTCACGCGGCCACTGCCAGCCACCTCCCGTGAAGCGAGGATCCTCGGGAACTGTTTCCAGGTCGTCCCAACTGCTCGGCCATGCGCGATTGGTTTCGGCATATTGAACAACGACATCCGACATCAGAATGTATGCCCCGAGCGTCCGTTCCGCGTCGAGGCTCCGTTGAACGCCCCGCCAAACTAGCGACAGAAGGGCGACAACGATCACAACCGCGACGGCTGCCACCGCCAGCAACGATCTCTTCCACACGGGTTTCATAACAGTTCCCTCAGCCGGTCCTGTGGGCCACTGGCCCTGCTCGTCAACCGTCGTGTGCCACGGCGCTGCTTGCAAGCAGTGCCGCCTTGCCAAAGAACCGTCCATAGCAGGTAACATCACGGACGAAGTGATGATCCAATCTCTCGCGTGCGGACCGGTTGCCCGGGTACGTCAGTATACCGCATCGGCTTGTGGGTTCCAGGTCCGGGTGCCTCACTGTTAGCCCGGTCGCCTGCGACCGGATTCTGCGGCGGATTCCCTAGTTTTCCGGTCGCAGGCGACCGGGCTAACATCAACTCTTTCCGGTCGCAAGCGCCGGGCTAATATCAGTTCCCGCGCAACACGAACGGTACTGGCGTTAAACGAGCCGTGGTACACGGAAAGTCGCTTTTTCGGCCGCTTCTGGGAAATCTTGGCCAATTTGGTGCAAATTGTTGACACGGGATCTCGCCGGTCGATAGAATTGGAGTCGTGCCGACTACGGCGACAGCCCGCCGGCCTTTGCGCGGTTGACCCGCCAAAGCCCCAATACATTCCCAGGAGACGCACCCCATGAGAACTCTCCCCGCCTTTCACTCTCGGGCTTACCGCGCCGCGCGATGCATGGCGTTGTGTGCCTTGTTGCTTCTTGCCTCGGCGTTGCTGATGCACACGAACCTCGCCCCGGCGGCCGAACTGGGTTGGAGTTTTCCACCGGAAGGACCGCTCCGCGCACACATGGTCCGCGGGTATTCCTATCGCGACTACCAAGTCCACGAGACACTGGCACGCGCTGGTGCCAACGCCTTAACCGAGAGCACGCAGCAAAGCCGGGGGATCTCCGAGTGGGGCGGTACCTCGGTACCCGACGCCGGGTGGCTTCGCCAGCAGCCCGATGCGCCCGGGTTCCTGATGAACCATCATCTGGTGATCGTCTGCAACGT
>JABMRP010001178.1 GCA_013202535.1 Planctomycetota bacterium | reverse complement strand
ACTCGGACGGTCGCACGAAGTTCTACCAGACCAAACGGGCCCACTTCGAACAGTTGCTCCAGCGCCGCATCCCCGGGGCGGCGTGGTTTCGCCATCAGTCGCGCATGGCGAAGATCGCGCTGGGCGAGAAGATCGAGGAGCGGACTGATCGCCAATTCGGTGGCCGCGGACGCACCGGCGAATTGAGCGAAACCTTCGCCCTGTTTAGCGGCGGCCGGGCGATGAGCGAAAACCTGCAACTCGACCGCACGCTGCCGGTGACCAAGCCAGGGGAAGATTCGGTGGCCATGGACTCGATCACCGGGATCACGATCCAGGAGATCGACTGGTCCGAATTGATCAAGGGCACCGATCCCAAGCTCGATCGGCTGGCCCACTGTATTCCGGCCGACCAGCACGCCGTCTTCTTTCCCACCTTCGACGCCCTGATCACGATGAGCGACGAAATGCACCGCCAGGGCGCGCCGATGTTGCAGATCGCCGAGCCGCGTTCGGAAAACGCGATGACCTCCCATCGCTACGAGCGGCAGCTCGGGCTGTCGATGACCGGCATCGCCCGGCTGCTGGGACCGAAGATGGTTCGCAGCGTCGCGATGACCGGATCCGATCCGTACTACCGCACGGGTACCGACGTGGCCGTGTTGTTCGAGGCGGTCGATCCGGCCACGCTGCGGACCATGTTGCTGGCCCAGATCAACGCCTCGGCGCAAACCCACAACAAGGCCAAACCGGTCCGCGGCAAGGTATCCGGGCTGGCCTACACGGGCGTTCGCTCGCCGGATCGTCTGGTTTGCAGCTACACGGCCCAACTCGACGGCACCGTGGTGGTAACCAATTCGCTCTATCAGTTGGAACGACTGGCCGAGGTGGCCGCGGACAAGACCGAATCGCTCGCCTCGCTGCCGGAGTTCACGTTCTTCCGCAACCGGTACAAGCTGGGCGACAAAGACGAAACGGCGTTTGTGTTCTTGAGCGATGCCACGATTCGACGCTGGTGCGGACCGCGCTGGCGAATCGGCACCTCGCGCCGTACCCGCGACATGGGCGTCATTGCCGAACTCCAGGCCACGCAACTCGATCGCCTGGTCGCCGGCAAGGCAAAGACCGGCCCCATCTACACCGATCTGCCGACGGCCTCGATCGGCAAACTCCAGTTGACGCCCGGCGGGGTCACGTCCAGCGTGCAAGGTTCGCTGGCCTTCATGACACCCATCGCCGAATTGCCCATGGACCGGGTCACCAAGGCCGAGGCCGACGCCTATCGCCGCTGGCGGGAAACCTATCAGCGCAACTGGCGCTGGGCGTTCGATCCGATCGGTCTGCGAATCGGCGTCGACGACAAGCAACTGCTGGCCGATCTGACGATCATGCCGTTGATCGGGTCGACCGACTATCGCGAGGCCGTCGCCCTGACCGCGGGGGTCGAGTTTGCCCCCGACGACGGCGACCTGCACGACGCCTTGGCTCACGGCATCATGGCCATCAACGTCAAATCGCCGCCGATGCGCATGGCCAGCGGCCTCGCTTCGTCGATGATGCCCAACGTGAAAGTCGAGCCGTTTTCGTGGCTGGGCAAGTACATTACCCTCTATGCCGACGACGATCCGTTCTGGGCCGACCTGGCCAAAGTGGACGAGGACGACCGGGAGAAGTTCTTCACGGAAAACCTCGGCCGCATTCCCGTCGTCTTCCAGGCCGACGTCTCCAGCGGCTTCAAGCTGACGATCTTTCTCACCGCGGTCCGCGCCTTCATCGAGCAAACCAGCCCGGGGATGACCGTCTGGGAATCGCTCACCCATAACGACGAGCCCTACGTGAAGGTCACGCCCAGCGCCCGGGCCAAACGGCAGGAAGACGAGCTGGAGAATCTGGCCGTCTACTACAGCACTTCCGGCGAGGCGCTGATCATCACGCTCAGCGAGGATTGCATGAAGCGGGCGTTGGACCGGCGGCTGGCGCGGCTGAAGGCCGAGGACGAAGGCAAGACGCTCGACCCGCCCGCGAAGAAGTGGCTGGGCACCAACGCCGGCGTGCAGGTCGACCGCCGGATCGTGCGGATGCTCGCCGTACTGACCCGCGAGGATTACCAGGCGGCCATGCAAGCCCGCACCTGGAGTAATCTACCCATCCTCAATACCTGGCGGCGGCTCTACCCCAACGAAGACCCGGTCGACGTTCATCAGCGATTCTGGAACGTGCGGTTGGTTTGCACCGGCGGCGGCGAGTACGTCTGGAACGAAAAGTGGCAAACGATGGAGTCGACCGCCTACGGTCACCCGGGCCAACCCAAGGAAGGCCCGTCGGTACCGCCGCTGTTGGGCGAACTGCTCGGCGGCAACTTCGGCCTCACCTTCGAGAACGACGGCCTGCGGGCCCGCGTCGCACTCGATCGCCAGAAGCCCGAGTAGCCGCGTTTCCCCTCTCCCGCTCGGGGAGAGGGGCCCGCCGCTCACAGCTTCGCGCCGCAGTGTTTGCAGTATTGGGCGTCGACTTCGTGCCCTTCGCCGGTGCAACTGAAGCAGGCCCGCGGGCTGGTTCGCCGCTGCTGCCCGGCGGCGGCGACCATCTCGACGGAGAAGACGCCGGTGGGCACCACGATGAGGCTGTAGCCGAGGATCATCGCCAACGCGGCCAACGCTTGGCCGGCGACCGTCTGT
>JABMRP010001177.1 GCA_013202535.1 Planctomycetota bacterium | reverse complement strand
GTGTCGATCTGGATCATGTAGTAATGGGCCGGCTTGCGCTTGGAGACCTTGGAGATGATCTTCACCGGCTTGCCGGTGGTCAACAGGCCGTACATGCCCGCGGCGCTGATGCCGATCCCCTGTTGACCGCGGCTCATCCGCAGCCGGTGGAACTTCGACCCGTAGAGGAGCTTGCCGAAGATCAGGGGGATTTGTTTTTTGAGGATGCCCGGACCGTTGTCCTGGACGCCCACTTTGTAGCGATTTTCGCCGGTCGTCTCGATATGGACCCAGACGACCGGGAGGATGCCGGCCTCTTCGCAGGCGTCCAGGGCGTTGTCGACCGCTTCCTTGACGGTGGTCAGCAGGGCCTTGCGGGGGTTATCGAATCCGAGCAGATGCCGGTTCTTGGCAAAAAACTCGCTGACGGAGATATCGCGTTGGCTGGCGGCCATCGAGTGGGCGGTGGCCCGACGGTGGCGCTTCGGCGCGCTGCCGTTGGACGCGCTACCGTTGGATGAGGGCTTTGCGGGCCGGTCGTTGGCGGCGGCAGCGGCGGCCGACTGGGATATGCCGTTCTTGCGAAGCTTCGTCTTGGCCAATCCGAGGACTCCCTTCCCGAGGTAAGCTTAATGAGCGGAACTGACACCCTAATCCGGGGGACCCGGCGGCGACCGATGACCGGCCGTGCGGCGTGTGCGAATTATAGCGGTTCTTCCGGCGTTTTCCCAGGCGGTTTTCCCGATCGTCCCGGCCCAAGAGGCCGGTTGGCGCGGTTGAGTCACAAAAACTCACTCTCGGTGGCTAGGTCGGTCGAGACGGAAAGTGGGGACTTATACCCCGGCGCGAACGTTTCGCAGGTACAATAGACCCACGGTGGTTCTCGTTGACGCTCAAACACAAGGAGCCGATGATGGTTCTGAGATTTTCTGGTGCAATTCTGGTTGTCGCGGTGGCGTGCATCGCTTGGCAATGCTCCGGCGACACGGCCATGGCCGAGAAAACCAACAACCCCTATGCCACCTCGCAGCGGAACTTGTCTCACAATTTCTACGTTCCGCCGCGCGGATACAACGGCGTGGGGGCCCAGATGTACCTATCGCCCCTGCCCACACCCCCCTTAGTCGGCCACACCTGGATCACCTACGAGCCGCTGATGCCCCACGAATTTCTCTACCCCCATAAGCGGACCTACGTTAGGCACCATCCGTGCGGCAACACGACGCGTACCCGAGTCCGCTGGCGATAGCCCTCCCCCACAGAGTAAGGAATCTCCGACATGAAACGTTCGATCCTCCCCCTTGCCGTCGTCTTGACCGTCGGCTGGCTGTGCCTGGCCGATTCGGCCGATGCCGGCCAGCGGAAACTGCTGCGTGGCAACGCGCGGAACCAATCCCCATGCTATCCGTGGCACGGACAATACTATAACGCCCAATGGGGCATGCCGCTGGCCCTGGTCGTGCCACCGACGGCCGAAAAGCAAACCAACTGGAGTTGGGGCGTCGGAGGCACGCGGATCGACCCGATCCGGCACCAGTTTGCCCCCGCCTATTCCGGCCCCGGCCCGTACAATCCGTCCGGCTTCCGGCCCATGCCGCCGCAACCCAGCGACACCCGACAGATGGGCGTCTACTATATCCGCGGGCCCTGGTGAACCGCCTCGCACACTCCCCGCTCGGCTCGGGCGGGGATGGGGCGTGTGCGCGTTTCATCGCCCGCAGACTATTTCCGTCGCTGCGGCGCCCGGCGTTCACTCGAACGGGCTCGGATCGTCTATTGCCCACGCCGGGGGGCCAAATCTGATGGTCGGGCCGACCTCGTACGAGTCGTCACTCGTCGGGAAGAATGCTTCGGCCGATACCACATCGTCCAGGTCCAGTTCCAGAAATCCGTCACCCCACGCAACCGGCCGATACTTCTCGATCAGCCTGACCCACTTGCCCTGACCATCGCGGTACGCCGTGAGCGTGTCAAGGGCCCGGAAGAGATGGATCAGTTGTAGATTCCCGTCGCAATCGAATTCAATCTCGGTTTCGACGTGGAAACTTCCTCGCCCCAATTCCTTGCCGATTACGTCGGCGTATCTTAGCTGCAGGTCGAGGAGTCTGCCACGCAGATCGCCGAAATCGGCGCACTGCGCAGTGCCTATCAGGATAGCGGACAATCGACCGTCCGACCCGGACCTGAGTTGGATCGGAAGCGGCGGATACATGTCCGGATCGGGTATGCCCCCCGATGGCAGCGACCGCACCAGACCGAACCGGTAGGCGTACTCACCCGAAGACAGTGCCGGATGGTCCCGCCGAAGCGAGAACCTCTCCACGCCGCAGTCGACGCAGAAGTGCAGTAGTTTGTCGAGAACCGCATGTTCGGTGCTCTCCGCATCGCGAACAACCAACGCCAATTCGGGACCCGACGGCTCGAAGAAGTTCTCGAACTCATCGTGCGTTCCCTCGGGCTCAGGCGCCACCTCCAGCCACCGCTGGAGCCGGTCCTTGAGTTGGGCCTTGGAGAACGGTTCGTCTTCGTTCGGGTTGTCGGTGACCGAACCATCGGGGCTGATGTAGAGAACCAACTCGGGCGTGGTATCCGCAGCCTCTGGGCGATCTTCCGGTTCGTCCGAACATCCGGCCGTCATCGCGCCGAGAAGGATCAACCACACCGAAACCCGGTAGACGTTTGGCATTGCTTTGCTCCCACGGAAAGCGATCGAGTCCGTACGGTGGGACAAGCGAAGCGCCGGCCCACCATCTTAGCTTCGCTGCAAAAGGCTACATCTCGCGGAGCGAGATGGCTACTATACTCAACCTCCACATTCGCGCAGCAGCGCCTCGAATATTCCCTTCATCTCCGCGCCGCCGAGTTCGGGATGCAGGATCTTCACCAACTGGATGAGTTTCACCGCCTGGGCGTCGTTGCCCAGCCGATGATGGGCCTTGGCGGCCGAGTACTTGGCGCGAAACCACCGGGGGCTGCCCGGCAGCGAACCCTGGGCCAACTGGCGCCACTTCGTCAGCGCGTCGTTCAACGAGGCCGTGTCGTCTCGCTCCAGCAGCAGTTGCGCATAGGCCTCCTGGATCGGCCCGTCGCGCGGAAATTGCTTGGCCAACGCTTCGTAACGGCGCAACGCCTCGGCGCCGCGTCCGGCATTGGCCAGCGCGCGGGCGCGAATCGGGGCCAGCCGGCGCAGGTGATCGGCCGATAGCTTAGAGTCGTCCCCGAGCAACTCGATCGCCTGAAGCTGCAAACGGGCCAGCGATCCACGCAGGTTGGGTTCCACCCTATCGCCGGCGCGATGAAGGCCCTCGAGCATCGTCATCAGACCTTCCGGCGTGCCGGCGGAGATCCGGTTCAACTGACGCATGGCTCCGTCGTGATTGCCCTGGCAGACCAGCGAGAAGACCAGTAGCGCGCGGGAATCGGAGATCCACCGATCTCGTGTCTCGGTGGGCCACTGCTCGGACGCCTCCGGCGCGCCGGTCACCGCTTGGTCGAGAATCTCCCCGGCCGCGGCGTGCCCGTCGGACGTGTAATTCAACCAGATTCGAGCGGCCGTCATCGCGGCCGACCGGGCCAGCGGGCTCCACCGCTCGGGCCAGCGATTCTCGGGGCCGACGACCACCGACTTCAGCCAGGCAGCCGCTTCATCGGCGTCGAGGGCCAGCGTCGGATCGTTGGGATCGGCGGCCTTGCGCTGGGCAAACCATTTCTCCTGGCATCGCCCGGCCGCCTCGACCGCCCGGGGATACTCCGCCGCGTCGACCGCCACCGCCCGATACCGCCCGATGGCCGCTTCCCACTGCCCGGCAAGTTCGTGCAAAGCACCCCGGCGGAAGCGGGCCCAATTGGCCGTGGGGCGATCGGGCCAGTTCTTCAGATGCTCCTCCAGCAGCGCGACGTATTGCTCCAGTGCGTCCGGCTGCCCGGCGCGGATAAGTTGGCCGGCGTGGTCGATCGCGCGGAGGTGGGCCTGATGGGCTCCCGCGTGGTCGGACATCGCACAGGCAAGCTCGCGATAGCGACGCAGCGCCTCGGGATGAAGATTGCGCTGGCGTTGGATTTCGGCGGCCCGGCTGGCCAAGTCGAACACCTGTTGCAGGTCGCCCTGCCGCTGGGCCTCGGCCCGCGCGAGATCGTAGTCGGCCAGTGCGTCGTCGAATCGCTGGCTCAGATACGCGTCGTCGGCAACGCGGATCAACATCGCCAGATCGGCTCCCCCGGATCCCCGGACGACCGAGGCCAGCTTCATCTCGGCGCGGCGGGTCCAATAGGGGCCGTGGGTCTTCTCGATCAGCTCGACCGTCTTGCGAGCAACTTCCTTCCATCGCTCGGCTTCGGTTGTCTGCTTCGCCCGGCTTGTGGTCTGCCATTGGAACAGGTAGGTCTCCAGGTGGGCGTAATCGAGTTCGGGCGAAACGGTCGCTTCGCGTTGGCGGCCGGCGGCCACTGCTTCGAGGGCCTTGTCCGCGCGTCCGTCTTCCAAAGCCAGATGAATCCATTCGGCTCGGGCTCTCAGGGCGATCCCCGCCGGCAGGTTCTCTTGGTCGAGCGCCGAGAGTTTCTTCCACGCCGTGTCGCGGTCTCCCAGGAGACGATAGCAGACGATGCGGTCGATGCGGCTTTGCCAAACGAGCCCGTCGGCTACGGTCAGCCGGGTGAGCGAATCGAGCAATTGGACGGCCCGGTTCAGGGAGTCGGTCCGGCTGGTACTGTCGGCCGGGTGACATTGCCCCAGGTTGCGCAGCGCCCGGGCCAGTTGAAACTCGATGTTTCGTTGCAGCGAGATGAGTTGGTCGTTGGTGAGGCGGCCCGGCGTGGCCAGCTCGATCGCGCTGGGTCCCACGGTTCCGCGGCGGCGCAGCTCCACGTCGACGTCGTCGATCAATCGCCGCAACTGGGCCGCGGCGGCGCGAAGTTCGCGGAGCGATTCCTCGATCAACGGGCCGTTTCCAGCCAGCAGTTCGGCTTCCTGCCGGGCCAATTCTCCCCAGGCCAGACGGCTCAGGGCTCCTTGAAAACGGACCAAAACCAACCGCGGGTTGTCGGGATACTGCTCGGCGAATTCGTCGACGACCGCGGCTGCCCGGTTCCACAACGGCTCGCGGCGGCCGCGCGGCAGATCGACCGCCTGTTCGGCCAGGCATCGCGACCATTCGACGGTCAATTCGGCCCGGCGAGGAGGAGGCAGCGCGGGATCTTTCAAACGATCGGCACAATAGCTTTCAGCCAGGGCAAAGAGCCCCCGCTGGCGCAAACCGGCCAGGAATCGCTGGTCGGCCGTCGGGCCGTCGTCCGTAGCGGCTGCCAAGCACGGTGCGGCGACGATCATCAGCAGCAGCGCGGCCCAACGGAGCGTTCTTCGCGGTTGGCGGAGTGTCGGTGTCATGGGGTCCACGTCTTCAGAGTGTTCGCCCCCCGGCAAAGCCGAGGGCTATGCATCCACCGAGGCGGCGAATTGTATCTCTCGCAGCCCGACCTGACGGCACAGATCGTACACGTCGATGACGTTTTCCATGGGCACCGCACCCTCGACGTCGAGGATTACCGGCAGGTTGGGGTGCAACGCCACGGAGGCCGCCAGCGCGCGGCGGACGTCCTCCAACCGCTCGTACCGGCGCAGATCGATTCGCCATCGGGCTTCGCCGTTTTGCCACAAGATCTCGATGATGATCGGCTCGACGTCTCTCAGTTCGGGCGGGACGGCTTCGTCGCTGACCGTGGTGCCGGACAGCGACACGTCGGCCGGCAGAATTTGCTCCACGGCGTAGAAACTGGCCGTGCAGACGAAAAAGATCAAGAGCAGGAACACGACGTCGATCATCGGCGTCATTTTGACGTCGAGCCGGCCGCGGTCGTTTCGATGGAATCCGGGTAATCGCATGACTTACGAAAAAGCTATTCTCCAGGTGCGGGCTATTCCTCGGACACGACGGCAAAACTCACGCGCCAGACGCCGGCTCGCGCGCAGGCCAAGAGGATGGGCTCGACGACCCGATAGGGCACGTGGCGGTTGCTGCGAATACGGATCTCGACCTGGCCGTCGAAGCGGCGGCTTTCGTGCTCGACCAGTTCCGACAACCGGTCGCTCCCCATCACGTTGCCGCCGACCATGATCTGCCCCTCGGGCGTTTCCCGGCCGAGCACGTTGACCACCAGACGACGGGTGGAATCATCGTCGATCGGTTCGCCGCTGGCCGCCGACGGCAGATCGAGCTCCAGTTGCACTTCCTGCTGGGCCAGATGGCTGGAAACGAGGAAGAAGATGATCAACAGGAAGACGATGTCGATCATCGGCGTCATGTTGAAACCGACGTCTCCGCCGGTTCGATGGTTGGGCACGCGCATCAGCCACCCCCTTCGACCGGCGGCGGCTGCGGAGGACGACTCCCCTGACTTTGCCCCTGCCCTTGCCCGCGGCGCCGGTATCGCTTCAGCGGTGTGAACACGTGTTGGGCGGCATAAGCGGCCTCGGCCACCAACTGATCGACGCGGTTGCGAAACACGGCAAACGCGGCCAGCGAGGGGATGGCCACGATCAGCCCCTCGACCGTGGTGACCAGGGCCAGGTAAATACCCTGGGCCAGATCGGCGGCCTTGGTGGGGCCCTGTGCGTCGGCCACCTCGCGGAAGGCGAAGATCATGCCGGTTACCGTGCCCAGCAATCCCAGCATCGGCGCGATATTGCCAATGACCGAGAGATATTCGATCTTACGGAAAAGACGTGCCGACTGCTCGGCGGTCGTGTCTTCGAGTGCTTTTTCCACGGCCGACCAGCCGCCGTCGATCTCGGCGATCCCGGCCTGAAGTACGTAGGAGAGGAAGCACGGGTCCTGCTGGCATCGCCCAGCGGCTTGAGCCACTTGCCCGGCCGCCAACATCTGTCTTACCTGCGGCGCCAAGTCGGGCGGCATGAGCACGGGCGCGCGAATGGTCATCACGTGCTCGATGACCAGGGCCACCGCCCCGATCGATAGCAGGATGATGAAGAACCCGACCAGTCCGCCGGCGCGAAGAATATCCCAGAAGGACTCGGGAGCACCGCCCGACGCATCCGCCGGGGCGCTCTTCGCCGGGGTATCGGTTGAGGTTGCGCTGCCGCCCGGCTCTTGGGCCGTGACCGCCAGGGTCAGCGCGGCGCAGAGTACTCCGACCAGTAGTACGATGCGAAGTGTCGTCCCGTGCAAGATAGTCTCCTGGTATGGTACGAAGGGCTATGGTTTTTCGGTCAGCGATTTCAGCCGGCTTCGGGCTTCCGCCGTGGCGATCGGGTCGGCGTCGGCGGCGATCGCCTCGCGATACAATTGCGCGGCCTGAAGAGGCCGGCCAAGTTGCTGCAAGTTTTGCCCCGCCTCGGCCAGCGCCCGGGCTGCCAGGGGGCCGTGTCGCGGATAAAGGATCGGTACGCGCAGCAGGGCCAGCGCCGCCTGCTCGTGCTGCTTGTGGTTGGTTCGGGCATGGCCCAACACGTAGTAGGGTCCGGCCCGAAGCGGCTCGGGCATCTGCTCGATCAACCGGCTCCAGGTGTCCAGCGGCGCCGGACCGGCGGTGGGCGTGACCGTGCGCCAGATCTGAGCTTGTGCCAACTGGGCGACGCGGGGATCGGCAGCGGCGGCCAACTGTTTGAGCCGGGCCAGTGCTTCGCTGCTTCGCGAACCGGCCATCAGCAGATGACTTGCTCCCAACAGCGCAACCACCGGATCATCGCTGCGCCCGAGCCATTGCACCGCGGCGCTTTGGAGTGTCTCGGACGGTTGACCGGCGGTCCACGCCAGGGGGATACACGCCATCTGCTCGTCGGATATCGGGATGCCAAGCCGCGGGAGCAACACGAACTCCTGGCAAGCCCATTCCACCTGACGCAACGCCCGGTAGCACCAGACGCGGCGGACGGTCATCTGTTGCCAAACCCACCGTCGCCTCTCGCTCTCCTTGGCCTCGCGGTACTGATCCACGGCCTGGGCAAACCGGCCCAAGTCGAACGATTCATCGGCCGCCAGATGTGCCGCGGTCTTTTCCGACCGGACGCTCACGACCTGATCGGCCGGGTAGGACTGTCGCCGCCCGTCGGATCGCTCCAGAACCAGTCCGGCGGCCGAGTATTCAACGACCCGCCCGTTGCGCTCGGTCGGCCGGTCCGAGATCCGCAAAGTGACCGTATCTTGTGCCTCGGCCAAAACGCATGGCGCGATCAGGATTCCGATCCACGCCAGCACCGGGCGCCACGCGGTCGTCCCGCGCTTTCGCTCATCGGGCATCCGGCTGATTTCGAGCATCCTCTCCTCCGCGGCGATTCCTTCGGTGCGGCGCCAGCAGCCCGACGGCTACAGTTCCTTGACGTTGACGTAAGCGTACTGGCCGCCGTTTTGGTCGGCCAGGCGCCGGAGAAAACTGTTCTGGTTTTGTTGTGGGCCGTAGCCGAACTCGATCGCCACGATCACGATGCCGTTGGCCCGTTTGCGGATCTTGGCCAACTGGTCCGACGACAGCGGATCGCCCGCGTCGGTGAGGAAGAAGATCACGTCGGGGTGCAGGGCCATCGCCATTTCCAGCGCCGCTTCGTGCTTCGTGCCGCCGGCCGCCCGGACGCCGCGAATGAATTGATGCGCCAGCTTCTTGTTTTGCTCGGTGGCGAAGATCAAACTTCCATCTCGCCCGCCGGGCCGAAACGGCAGGGGGTTCTCGTTGTAGAAGATGATGTGAAACTGGTGGACCGTTTCGAGGTCGTTGAGGCTGGCCAGGAGATGGGCCTTAACAGCCGCCAGGGGGCTGCGGCCCGATCCTTCCATGCTCCCCGACCGATCGAAGACGTAAACGAATTTCGATCCCGAGGCTTTGGTCCCGAACACTCCCGTGGCCACGCCGGGCCCGTCGGGCGTTCCCCGATTGCCGCCGGTTCCCTCGGTGGCATTGTCAACTCCGACAACACCGCCTCCGGGCCGCGGCCCGCGACCGATCGCCTGTCGCGACGGAAGAGCGGGCCCCGCATCCACCGGAACGGGATCGCCGAGCAACGCGGCCAGACTACTGGGTCCGGCCGACTGAGCGGCGGATGCCGCGGCCGCCGATTCCGCCTTGTCTTGCGCCTTTTCGCCCGTGTACAGATTCCGCTTACCCTGGTGACGTTTGAGCACGATACCGACTTCGCCCGTACGTTCGCCGGCTGCCCCGCTTGGGGGAGATGGCCCGACGGTCATCGCCAGGATCAAGAGCCCCGCGGCATGAACGATCATCGACAGCAGCCAGGAGGGCAGTGTCGCAGGACGTCCGTCGCGGGAAGACGGCCCGTTGTCCGGGATCAGAAGCGGATCGCTCATCGCCCACGGTTCCTGAACACGAATGGTCAAAAGGAGTTACGGCATGCGCGGAATTCTAGGCCCATGCGGCGTCGCCGTCAACGTGAGTCGGCCACCAGAGTCGGACTTCACCGCCTCTGGCAGACCCCCGTTGGCCCCGAACCCGCGTCCATCTATAATTCTATCAAACTATCCCTACTTTGGAGTGTCTATTCGTGCGGATTATTCGATACCCTCACCCGACGCTACGCCATAAATCCAAACCGCTGCAAAGGGTCGACGCCGAACTCGGGAAGATGATCGCCGAAATGCTGGAGTTAATGTACTCCGATCGGGGGATCGGCTTAGCGGCCAATCAGGTCGATCTGCCGTAC